>CAYYCF010000001.1:0-9126 GCA_964470235.1 uncultured Anaerolineales bacterium
TCGCCTTCGTAGCCCGACCGAATCGGAGCCAAACAAGATTTTTTGAACCGCGAAGGCGCCAAGAACGCGAAGGAAGGATACATGAGAAACTTTGCGGCCTTAGCGCCTTCGCGGTGAGGTTTTGGTTGCGGCCGGACACCACGACATGCCAATAAGAATTATTATCACACCTGAAAATCCCCTCCTGCGCCAAAAAGCAAAGAAGGTGACGAACTTTGGCCCGGCGCTGAAGACGTTGACCGACGATATGGTCGAGACGATGCGCGAAGCGCCAGGCGTAGGATTGGCCGCGCCGCAGGTGGCCGTGAGTCAGCGCGTGATCGTGGTCGAGTTCGCACCCGAACCGGAAGAGGGCGAAGCGCCAAAACCGCCCAAACTTTACCGGGTAGTCAACCCCGAAATTGCCAAAGTGAGCGAAGAGAAAATTCTCGGCGTTGAGGGATGTTTGTCCATCCCTGGTTACGTCGGTGAAGTGGAGCGGCACGCGGCGGTGACGGTGAAGGGATTCAATTTGCAGGCCAAGCCCATCCGGGTCAAAGCCGAAGGCTGGCTGGCGCGAATCTTTCAGCACGAGATCGATCATCTCGACGGCGTGCTGTTTATCGATCGGGCGATGAAAGTGTGGAAGACGGAGAGGGAAGAGGACGAGAAGAGCAGGGTGTAGGGAGAAAAGAACCACAGATTACACGGATTTCACAGATTATTCTCCAGACTTCAGTTTAATGGCGGCCGTCGGCGCGAATTGCTGGCGGCTTTTGCGTTATAAAGAAACTTTGTAATTGCTCACGCAACAAGCATCCTGAGCGTAGCGGCGGCGCGTTTCCGCCGCGAAGTCGAAGGATGCGGCGCACGCGCGGTCACCGCGCCCTTCGACTACGTTCCGTCCACTTCGCGAAGCGTGCGGAACTCCGCTCAGGGCACTGCCCCGTGAGCAGTTACGAGACTTTGAAGGCCGCTCTTACGGCGTCGGCGGCGGGGGCAACGGTGAGCCTGCGGGCGGCGGTCCGCCCGGCAGTGGCGGCGCGTTGGTGAGGTCGAGAGTCGGCGAGGGGGCAGGCGTGCCAGTAGGGATCGGTCTGGGAGTGAGGGTGGCCGTGGGCGGCAAGGCGGTGGGTGTGTAAGGAATGAAGGTGATCGGAAGCGATGTGAGCGTGAGCATCGCCGGTTGAGTTGAGATGATGGTGGAGGCCAACGTGATGGCGGGCGTAGCAGTTGAGTCTCGCTGTGGAATAACGAAGTAAAAATAGGACCCGACAATTAAGGCGGCCAAAGCGGCCAACACCACCACCCCGCCCAACAACGCCAACACCAAAGCAGTCCCGGCCAGCCGCGTGCCGCTGGCCCCCGGCGCAGACGCGCCAGGCACTTGCAGAGCGATCATCGTGATGTTGTCGAAACCGCCGCGCTGGCGGGCGAGCGCAGTCAATGCGTCCACTGCTTGTTGCGGGGCTTGATTCTGGAAGGCGGCGAGTATTTCCGGGTCCTCTACCAGATCGGTCATGCCGTCCGAAGAAATCAAAATGATGTCGCCAGGCTTGAGCGGCAGGCCCTGATTGCGCACAGCGGCTTCGGGCGTTTCGCCGTCGCTTAATTGCAGACGATAGTCCGGCGTGGATTCTTGTTGCGCCCCCAAGTGCCGGCGCACCACGTGCCGGTTAGGATGTTTGCGGGCTTGCTCTTTGGTAAGCACGCCGTATTCAATCGCCTCTTGCACCCAAGTGTGGTCAACGGTAGTTTGGCGAATCGTTCCGTTCCGGATCAAATAAATCCGGCTGTCGCCAATGTAGGCGGTATACAAACGGCGATTGGAGACGACGACTGCGGCGCAGGTGGTGCCCATGCCCTCGGCCTGCGGGTTTTGCGTAACGTGAGTCGCCAGCGCTTGCGAGGTATCGGCAAACCCGCGCGCGAACAGGTCGAGATAAGATCGCGAGTCGGCCTGATCGAAAACTTCGGCGATGGTGTCCACAGCCAACTGCGAGGCCACTTCACCGGCCTGATTACCGCCAATGCCGTCGGCCACTACCGCCACGGTGACGCCGCCCCGTTCGCCAGGTTCGCCGCGATACGACAGAAGCAACGCGCGGTCTTCGTTGTTCTTGCCCGTTTCGCCAGGATGAGTCTGATAGCCCACAACAAGATCAGAGTGATTGGTTCGGATCATAAAGATGTCCTCGATGTCATGGCGATACCGGGAACGGCGTCCGGGTAGGAGTGGCCGGCAGAAGTGTGGGCGTGGCGACGAGCGTGAGCGTGGCCGTGACCGACTCCGGCGATGGCTCGATGGAGCGTGTGCTGTCGATCATCACCACGGTGGGAGTAATCGTGGGCGGCCGGCTGGCGACATAGCCGCCGACCAACAGGCCAAACTCGATAACGGAGAGGAGTGAACAAAAAACAAGCGCCAGCGCCAGGAAACCGGCAAGGGGCGCCAACGGCGACCGGCGCGGCAGGGGTCTGGCTTTGGGCGGCGCGGACGGGCGGGCGATCATCGCCTCGTCCAGGCGCGTGATCAATTCCTCAACGCGCGGGCGGCGGGCAGGTTCTTTCTCCAGCGCATCCATCACGATTTCATCAACTTTCGCCGGGACGTTGGCGTTCATTTCGCGCGGCGGCCTGGGTCTAGTGTTGAGAATAGCGTCGGTCAGCTCCTCGCGAGGCAGCCCCTCGTAAGGCAATTTGCCGGTGAGCATGCGATAGAGCAAAACGCCCAAGCCATACACATCCACTTTGGATTGATCGCCGAAATGTTCCGGGGCAACTTCGCCGCGCATTACGCGCACGCGCTCCGGCGGCATAAAGGCCAGTGAGCCTGCCTGCGGGCCGGTCTTTTGAGTCTTGGCCGCGATGCCGAAGTCAATAAGCACCGGCTGGATGCGGTGGAGCGGCACCTCGCGCCCAATGCCCAACGGCCAGCGGAACAATACGTTCTCCGGCTTCACGTCCAAGTGGGCCATGCCCTTGGTGTGAACGTGATCGAGCGCGAGTCCCACTTGATAGGCGATCTCCATCGCTTCGGCCAACGGAAGCGCTCCCAGCGCTTTGATGCGCGATTCCAACGACCCGCCCCCTAAATATTCCATGGCGCAGAACCAGGGACTGCCCTCCAGCTCCGTAGCCCGCGCCGCATACGGGTTGCGCGGCAGGCCGCGCGGGATCGGGTAGAGGCGGACAATGTTGGGATGGCGCAGCCGCTTGAGGGTTTCGACTTCATTGTTCAAGGCCTCAAAATAAAAAGCCTGTTCGGAGGCCGCGCTTTCGTCAGGCGTGATGACGCGCGCAATTTTGAGCGCAACTTTTTCCGGCAGGGCATCCACGTTGCCCGCGCTCAACTGTGAAGCGGGGTTCGCCCCGGCGGCGCGCAGCGCGGCGCTGACGCTGACGGTGGCAATGAATACGCGCGCCATACCCCCGTGTCCGGCCGGCAGGGCCTCGACAATGGTGAACGGGCGGATGATCGCGCCTAGAGTAATCTCAGCCATCGGACTTCTTCGAGTCTTCCGAACGGTCTACCCCTTCGGAAGATCGTTGGGGTGATTTAGGCGGGAACACTGGCGCAAAGGCTTCGGTTCGATCTACGTCGCCCTGTGGTTTGGGCGCCAAGCCTTGATCGGTGGACTCGACGGACGGTTTTTTGGGCGGCTGAAAGTCGGGAGCGAACGGCTCGGTGAAGTATTCGTTGACCGCCGGGGAGGCGGCAGGGGAGGCCGCAGGCGCGACGGACTCTGCCGGGGAACTTGGCGCGGCGACGGGCGTGGTCATCGCCATCGTTCCCGCTTCGGCGACGCGCAGCATAAAACGAAGTTGAACGCGGCCCAAGTTGATCAAATCGCCATGCTTAAGTTGATGGCCGGTGACCGGCACTTGGTTGTAATTCACCCACGTGCCGGAGGTGGAGCCTTCGTCGTAGAGAAAGAATATGCTGTCCATCTCTTCGGTGATGCGGGCGTGCAAACGCGACACGGATCGATCCGGCAGAGCAACCTGCGCCAATGTTTCATCACGCCCCAAGCGCACGTTATCGCCGCTCAATTCGATGGGAACGCGCGTCATTTGCCCTTGCCCGGCCTCGATGACTTCCAGATAGGCTTTGCCCTGTTTAGGTCTGGGAAGGATGCGCCCTGGGATGGGCATGTACGGCTCAGTCAAATCCCGCACGCGTTGGCCGGCCTCGCGCACGATGGTGGTGACGACCGAGGGCCGCCGCAAATAAACGATGAGGGCAATCGCCAGCGCCGCAAAAGCGACGGTGATGACGCCGATGCCCAGCAAGGCGATGGTAACCGGCAGCGCCACCGACGAGACGGCCGGCGGAGTCTGAATCGTCACCAGCACGTTGATCACATCGCTTTGGCCTTCCAGCCCCAGTTCGTCAACGGCAATCACCTGCAAGCCGTGTATGCCGGTGTCACTATATTTCGTGAGGTCCCATTTGATCGTGTCAAACGGCGGCGAGGTCTTTTCGGCAGACAGCGTGCCATCCACGATCAATTGCAGTTTGGTCAGGGAACGCCGGAAGCCATCGGGGAAACTAACTTGGACGTTCAGGTCTTGAGAGCGCGGGTCAATGGTGGCCGGGTCAGCGCCGGCCGTTTCGCTGGCGCGTATGATGTCGGTCGGCGGGTCGGGCAGAGTGACAACCGGCGGTTGAACGGTGAGCGAGAACGAAGTGGGCGACGAGATGGCCGAACCACTAGCGGGCAAGTTGACGACCGCCTGCAACGTTTGCTGTCCCGATTGCGAAATCTTCGAGCGGTAGCTGATGCCATATTGCGTGCGCTGAGTGACCAGCGTATCCCACAACGGCAGGACGCTATCCGCGCCGTCAAAGTATTGGAACGAGCCGCCGGTGAGCGCCGCCAGCCCTTTGAGGTTTTCAGCCGCCGGTTCGTTCTCGATTCCGGCGGGGCCGACGATGATCGTGTGAAAGGTAATGGCTGCGGCTTCAGCGCGAGCGGCCAGAGTAGAGACTTCGGCGTCGGCGGTCGAGTCGATGCCGGAGGAGAAGACGACGATGACACGGCGCATGCCGTAGCGCCTTGGCGTGGAGGCGGCGGCATCCATCGCCTGGCCGATGAGATCGAACAAGCCTGTCTCGAACAAGAATTCGCTCTGATAAGAGATCAGCGCATTCCGTATTTCGCCGCCGACGGTGGAGTGTTGTAAGATCGTCTCTTCGGGCGCGATCAGAGTCACGTCGTCCAGCCCGTCCTTCATATAAGGATGATCGGCCCCGGTGGCAAAATCAATCAGCGATGTTTTGACAAAGTCGAGCCGCGTGAATCCTTCGGGGTCGCGTTTGGCAAAAAGGCTGGACGATTCGAGCACGAACGCGATTTGCAGGCCGACCTCATCTTCCGCCACCTGGCTAATGGTGACGGGCGCATTGTTTTCAAAAATCTGAAATGAAGTGGCCGGGAGATTGTCCAGCCGTTTGCCCCCGGCGTCGGACACGGCCGCCAGGGCGCGAATTTCAGGAAAGGCCGTCGTGTCCACCGAGGTGATGATGACGGAAGTGGTGGCCTGCGCGGAGACGAGAGAGGCAGGCAAGAATAAGATTACGGCGATTAGAAATCGCGACAACACAAGGCCAAGTCCGCCTACGCGGACTGGCTGACAGCCGCCGAAGGCCGCGCCCTGAGCTTGTCGAAGGGGCGGCTTCGCCTTGTGTTGACGCAGTTTTCCCGCGACACCGCTCGCGCGGAGCGCGGGACGGTGCAACTGCCGTTTCATTTCCCGCCCCCGCCTTTCAGTTGATGAAAGGTGAAAGCAATCGCGCCGATGTAAATCTGATCGCCGTCGGCAAGAGGGACGGACTCTTTGTTTTCCAGACGGCGGCCATTCAGCCACGTGCCGTTGAAACTGCCCATGTCCATCAAGTGATACACGCCGCCTTCGCCGACGTAGATTCGGCAGTGGAAGCGCGACACGGTCTTGGCCTTATCCAGCATCAATTGTCGCACGTCCACATCCGGCACCCAAGTGTCATCGGTGGGCGCCGACCGCCCCACCACGACTTCGTTGCGGGTGATGGCAATCTTGCCGCCGCGCTCGGTGGTCAAATAACACCCGGTATCGCTCTCTGGGCCGGATTGCTCGAACGGCGAAACATCGGATCGCAAGCCGAGGGTGTCCCACGGCAAAGACAGCGGCCCCGCGCCGATCAACTTGAGGTCCTCGATCAGCGCGGCCGGGGTTTGATAACGATCCGCCGGATCGAGAGCCAATAGGCGTTGGATGACTTCACTGGCCGTGGCCGCCGGGCCGCCGGCGCGCCGGCGGGAGGGAGCGGTGGCATCGGGCCGCTGGTCAATAAACATGTGCTGGCCTTTGCGGTTGCGCGGCGGCACGCTTCCGGTGAGGCACTCGGCCAACACCACGCCCAACGAATACAGGTCGGAGCGAATGTCCACACTGCGCGAATCGCGAATCTGTTCCGGCGAGGCATACGACAGCGTTCCGGCGAAGACGTCGGTGCCGGTGATGGTTTGCTCGGCCAGATTCTTGGCGATGCCGAAGTCAATGATCTTGGCGACGTTGGCCGCCGTAACCATGATGTTCTGCGCTTTGATGTCGCGGTGGACGACTCCCAAACGGTGCAATTCGGCTAAGGCCTGCGCGATTTGCAGGGCCAACGCCAGGGTGTTGTTCTCAGCCAGGCTATGCAAGCGCTCGACGATAGACGACAACGTCAGCCCTTCGACGTATTCCAGCGCGATAAAACTGACCGGCCCCTGTAAATCATCTTGAATGTGATTCAGGCCGTAATCGTATATCTCGACAATGTTCGGGCTGGAGGCTTGTTGGAGGACTTTGATCTCGCGCTGGAAGCGGGCGATGAATTTGCTTTCGAGGAGGTGAGGGTGGATGATTTTGACGACGGCAATGCGGCCGGTGCCGGAGTCGCGGGCCAGAAAGACCGCCGCCGACCCGCCCACGCCGAGTTGTTCGTAGAGCCGGTAGCGGCCCTTAATCGTTTTGCTGACTAACATTCCGCTGACATTCTAGCATGGGCGGAGGCAGGGGGCAATTATGTTTTATGAGCATCGCGCCTGCAAGTATCGCGGTTGCAGGCACAGCCCACGGAAAGCACGCGAGCCGCTCCTACTATGGGCACGCCGCGCCAGGCTTGTACGCCAGATACGCTTCGCAGAATGTCCCCGCCAGCGAAGCGCGCTCCGCCTGCGGCCTGGCCGCATTCACATCGTGGGCATCTTTCGCGCAACGAAAGCCGATATCCACGTCGCTGAACAAGCGACTCTTGGGGTAGCGTCGGCTGGTAGTGTAAAACGATCCGTCCGTATTGCCGAAACTGCCGCCGCGAAAAATTTTCGTCGCGCCGTCATCGCTGTTGAAGGGGTTGGCCGGCGGCGAAGAAGCGTAGAAAGATTGAGAATAAGTGTCCAGTACCCATTCCGCCGCGTTGCCGGCCATGTCCATCGCGCCAAACGGGCTCGCGCCCTGCGGATAACTGCCCGCCGGTTGAACGTCCGGCGCGCCCGCCGCCGACAAGCGCGAATCGAAACTGTTTCCCCAGGGCCAGGCAAAGTTGTCGGGGCCGCTGGCGGCGTATTCCCATTCCGCTTCGCTGGGCAATCGTTTACCGGCCCATTCGCAATACGTTTGCGCTTGAGACCAAGTCACCAGCACGACTGGGTATTTTTCAAATGAGGCGACGCCGACTCGCGATGATCCCGAACGAGTGCATCCCCCGGCGTTCACGCATTCGAGATATTGCCCGTTCGTCACTTCTGTGCGGTCAACATAGTAAGCGTTCAGCAGAACAGGATGCTCCGGCGATTCGTCGGCACGGCTATCGGCGGCTCCCATTTTGAAGAAACCGGCCGGGATCAGAATCATCCCGTCAGGGACATCGGGAACGGGAATGAGAGTGGGTGTGGCGTGAGGCGTGTCGGTGGCGGCAACCGGGATCACCGTGGACGCCGCCGATTCAGTGGCGGCGGCGTGGGTCACATTAGCGGCCACATGCGTCGGGGCGGTGGTCGATTCCGTTCCACCGGCAAACATGCTCACGCCAATCGCGCCGCCGATCGCGGCAATCACGATAGCGACGACAACCAGCGCGCCGCAACCGAGCCACAGCCGAGAAATTTTCTTGAGCTGGTCGCCGGTACGCGCTTTCAGTGGGGGCGGCGGTTTTCGCGCCGCCACCGGCCGCGCTGTTTCAACGGCAGTTGTGCTGGCCGCTTTGGAGAGCAGATTGACGCTGCGCAGAGCGTTCGCCATCTCGGCGGCAGTTTGAAAACGATCGGCCGCTTGTTTGGCGAGCGCCTTCTCGACGGCGCCCGCCAGGTCATTCGGAATGTCGGCGTTGATTTTGCGGATGTCCGGCACCGGCTCTTGCAAATGCATCAACAGCAAACGCGCGCCCGAATCGGATTCAAACGGCGGGCGGCCGGCCAGCATTTCGAACAACACCACGCCCAGCGAATAAATGTCGGCCCGGGAATCGGGGCGGTCGCCGCGCGCCTGTTCCGGCGAGAGGTAGGCCGGGGTGCCAACCACCGCGCCGGTGGCCGTGTGCTGCTGGCCGCCAAGTATTTTTGCCACGCCGAAATCCATCAAGATCGGCTGGCCCTGCGGGTTGATCATCACGTTGGCCGGCTTGAGGTCACGGTGGATCATGCCGCGCTGGTGCGCGTAATGCACCGCGTCGCAAATCGCGGCCATGATTCGAATCGACTCGGCCAAGGGCAGGCGCTGTTGTGTTTCGTTGAGCGCCTTGAGTTTGGAATGCAGGGTCTCGCCCTGCACGTATTCCAACACCATGAAGTAGGTGTCGGCATCGTGGTTGAAGTCGAAGACTTGAATGATGTTGGGGTGGCGCAGTTGGGCCACGGCGGCGGCTTCTTCCTCGAAGCGCCGCACGAATTCAGGATCGGCGGCCAGGTGCGAATGGATGAGCTTAACGGCGACGGCGCGCCGCAAGTTCGGGTCGGCGGCTTTGTATACCGCCGACATCCCTCCCTGACCGAGCAGGTCTTCGATGCGATATCTTCCGCCGAGCGTGTGGCCTATCCAACTAGGTGTGGGCATAGGGTATTTATAACCTGAAAAGGGTGATTAGCCAAATGGGAAACGTGACCCGTGACTCGTAAGGCGTGA
>CAYYCF010000001.1:9226-25646 GCA_964470235.1 uncultured Anaerolineales bacterium
CTGAAAAGGGTGATTAGCCAAATGGGAAACGTGACCCGTGACTCGTAAGGCGTGATGCGCGAAACGTCACGGGTTACGAGTCACGCCTCACCGGAGTCTGCTATCTTCAGGTCAATGTACTCCCCCACTTCTCGCAAAGTCTTCAACTCCTGCGCCCCGTCGTCGGAGAGCGAGACGGAGGGAAAGGCCTGTTCAATTTCAACAATGATCGCCATCACATCAAACGAATCGAGGCCGAGATCGTGGAGGAACAATTGATCGAGCGGCACTTGCGCCGGATCGACCTTGAGTTTCGCGGCGACAAGGGTTTGGAGTCTTTGCTCGGTTGGCGTAATAGCGGTCATGGGATGGATTCACCGCCGAGAAGCAGAGTTCGCACGGAGTTCACAGAGACTCTTATGAAAATACTCCGCGCTCTCCGCGTTTCTCTGCGTCTCTGCGGTGAAACATTTCTTGGAACAATTCGATCGCACCATCGGTGATCGCGTTTTCCCCCCGAAATGGCGGCGCGGGGAGGAAGCCGTAAGCCTGCGCGAGGTCGAGAATAGTTTGCATTCTTTGTACCGTGATCTGTCCCTGCCCGATAGAGTAACTTTCGTACCGTCCGGCCAACGCCAACACAATGGTTTCGCTGAAACACCCGTGCAGGAGATGGGGCAATGGCAGTCCGATGTACGGGGCAATGTCGTGCGAGAACGGCGCTTCGGAAATGCCGCCGGAAAAGATCAACACGTCGTCGCGAGGGCGGCTCGCATACGACAGTGTTTTAGGGTAGCTGATGTCGCAAACAATCGCGCCCTGGCGCAGGTCGGATTCGGCCAGTATCGCTTTCCCGGCGCTGGTGGCGGCGAGGAGAATGTCGGCCTCAAGGGCATCAAGAGGATCGGTGCTGGTGAGCAGGCCCGGGGCCTGGCGTCCGAGGGCGGCCAACTCGTCCGACAGATCGTGCAGCTTGGACATATTTCGCCCGATCGCGATCAATCGTCCAACTTGCGGGGCCATGGCAATCGCGCACGCGCGGCCAATATCGCCGCCAGCGCCCAATACCGCAACCGTTTTGTTTTTGAGATTCCATCCCAATCGGCTCAATAATAAGTCGAGCTGCCTGAGCGCGAGCGCGGCGGTGAGGGAATTGCCGGACGTGAGAGCCATGTCAAATTCATTGGCTATCGCTGCGGCGTGCGCGCCAATGGCAATGGAGGTGAACCCGCCCAGCCCGGCGATTTTTGCGCCCATCTCTTTTGCCAGCCGACAGGCTTCGCGCGTTTTGTGGTTGGCGTTAGCGAGGCCCTTCGGCGAGTCCAGGTTTTCCGGCAGGAACGTGACGACGATTAATTTGCCGCGCAAAGGCGCGCGGCCCGGCGCGGGGATGATCAGATCCGTTTCGACAGCGAAAGGAGGGAGCGATTCGAACGCCGCCGACAGTGTCTGCCGATCCGCGTGGGGTTGGTGGACGGCAAGATGTTCGGCGTTGGCCGGGTGGCCGAGGAGGGCAAAGTCGATCATCAGGCACTTTTCTGACAACGGATGGAACGGATTTTAACGGATGGTTACTTTGTTCATATCCGTTTACATCCGTTTTATCCGTTGTCAAACTCTCCAGCCAAAAAGCGCGCTTTGCTCTGCACGCGCATGGGCTTGCCGGTAAGGGTGGATTGAATGGATTTGGGTTTCAGCAGAACAACATCACTAACGGGATAGCCGGCCGCAATCAGTGTGTGCCGCAGTAGCAACTTCAATGCGCCGCGTTCGGCGTGATCCGTCTTGTCAGTTTCAGCCAGCACGACCAGTCTTTCGGTGGCCTGCTCCGCGTCCTCAACCCCGATGGCGACGGCGCGCCCGGCGCGCGCGCCGGGGACTGCGCCGGCAATTTGCTCCACAGCGTCAGGGTAATAGTTCCGCCCGCCGACGATGATTAATTCTTTCCTTCGGCCAGTGATGAAGAGCTGGCCGTTGGCCAGGTAGCCCAGATCGCCGGTGTAGAGCCAGCGCTCTCCTGAGCGCCTGTCCTGAGCGAAGCCGAAGGATGCCGAAGGACGATCACGGAGTGCGTCGCGAGTGGCTTCTTCGTTATGATAATAGCCGCTCATCATGCTCGGACTGCGGAGGGTAATCTCGCCGATTTGTCTTTCGGGCAATGGTTCGCCGTCATCGTTCACGATGGCAATTTCAACTTCGGGAAGCGGCGCGCCGACGGAAGCGAAGGTGCGGGTTTGTAGCGACGGGCTTTCCAGCCCGTCAGCGGCGGCAGGCTGAAAAGCCTGCCCTACGGCCAACCCCGAAGAATCAACCACATCAAATTCCGGCCCGCTATCCAGCGACGGCATGGTGACGGCCAGCGCGTTTTCGGCGAGGCCGTAGGTGGGCATGAAACGGTTCGAATGGAATCCGGCGGGGCGAAACTTCTCGGCAAACGCGCTCAGGCTCTCGCGGGTCACCGCCTCCGCGCCGACGAGGGCGATGCGCACTGCGCTCAGATCGTATTGCGCGGCTTCGGCGTCTTTGATTCGTTTTGCGCACAACGCATAGGCCGACGGCGGGCCGCCGGTGATCGTCGCTTTGCGTTCGGTCAACGCTTTGAGCCAACTGCTCGGGCGCAGTATGAATTCTTCGGTTTGCAAGAGAGTCACTTCGCCGCCGGTGACCATCGGCGTGAGCAAAAATCCGATCAAGCCCATGTCGTGAAAGAGGGGAAGCCACGACACCGCCCAATCTTTGGAACGGTCGTATAGCTTGAGCGAATGTTTGAGCATTTCGATCTGGGCGATGAGGGCGCGGTGAGTTAGGGCGACGGCCTTGGCATTGCCAAGCGTGCCGGAGGTGAATTGGAGGAGGGCGAGTTCGTGGAAGGCTGAAGGATGAAGGTTGAAGGTTGAAAGAGGGTCGAGGTGAGATTCGGAAACCAACCGCGCCCCAGGCGTTTCTGTGGCGAGGAGAGGGGAGAGGAACGCAGCGGTTTCATCGGGGGCGACGAGGGCTTTGGCGTTGAGGAATTTGATTCGCCCGATGAGCAAATGCAGATAGGGATCGTCTGCAGTAGTGCGGCGGAGGGGGGCAATGGGAGCGGGGATGGCGCCGACGAGGAGAGCGCCAAAGTACGCGCCCACGAAGGCGTCGCAGTTCGGCAGGGCAAGAATGATCGTGTCGCCGTGTTGGAGGCCGCGATCCGCAAAGAGCGCCGCCCACCGGTTCGCCCACTCCCACGCTTCGGCGAAGGTGCGCGTTTTTTCAATCGCACCTTTTTTCAAAACGCGGGTAAAGATTTGGTCGGGGATGGTTTCGGCGTGGTGGAGGAGGAAGGAGGGGAGGGTGGGCATGAGTGAGGCGTAAAACGTCAAATGTGAACGTCAAACGTCACTCTAACGATTCAATTTTGTCGCGGAGTTTCTGGTACTCGGTCACAAGTTCGGGGGTATCGAGGGCTTCGGCAAATTGGGCGAGCCAATCCTTGATGTATGCGTGATCTAGTTTTCCCTTTTGCGCGAGGAGTAGTTCTTCCACATCGGGCCAGTCTTTCCCGCGTCCGGCGACGACTTTCTGAATAATCAAGTCTTCGGCAGTGCAAATCCATGCAGAGAAGCCGCCCAAATCTTGCTGAACGGCTCGCTCGATGATTTTTTCTTCGTAGCCGGGCAGGGCCAGCAAAAAATCAACGATCACGTTTTCGATGTAGACGGCAACGATCAGGGGGTTTTCGGGGACGTGCCGGCGGGCGCGGTTGGGGAAGGCGGCGCGGATGGCTTGGCGAACGGCGGTGTAGTCGGTGTTCGGGGCGATGACTTTGAAATCAACGTCGTGTGTGGCGCGGACAAAGCCCCATTGGGATGTGGCGATGCCGCCAATGACAGCATAACGATAGCCATGTTTTTCAAAAAACACTAGCGCAGCCCGGAGGGGCGCTTCAAGTTCTTTTTCCACGTGCGCGTCTCCATTCCTCAAATTTCTGTATTCGCTGGTAGTAAAGCTCAAGTTCAGCGGCTCTGCGCTTTTGTTGCAATTCGGTTTGTTCTGGAGCAAACCTCATGCAAAATTCCCACAAACCAGCATACTGCCGCCACAGCTCTTGCGGCGTGAGTTTCGAGGCAAGATAGGCGCGGTCGAGCATTTTGGTTTTGTTCCATTCCGCATACTGCTTGAACGCGGCGCGGTAAAGTTCGGCGTCAATTTTCATGCCTTGATTCTACCCTCATTTGTACGACTCTGCCTGCAACGTAAACAGCCTCGCATACGTTCCCCCCAACGCCAGCAAGTCGGCGTGCGCGCCCTGCTCGGTGATGTGGCCTTTCTCGATCACGAAAATCCGGTCGGCCATGCGGACGGTGGAAAAGCGGTGGCTGATCAGCACGGCCATTTTGTCCACGGTCAGCTCGCGGAACTGCTGAAAGACGCGGAACTCGTTTTCGGCATCGAGCGCGGCGGTCGGCTCGTCTAGCACGATCACTTCGCAATCGCGCATGAAGGCGCGGGCGAGCGCCACCTTTTGCCATTCGCCGCCGGAGAGCTCGCGCCCTTGATGAAACCAGCGCCCCAATATGGTTTCGTAGCCGTCGGGCAAATTCGCAATGACCGGATGCGCGCCGCTTTTTTCCGCCGCGCCGATGATGCGCGGGCGATCCGCCAAGGCGTCAATTTGCCCAAAGCCCACGTTCTCCGCCGCCGCCAGGTGATAGTGCACGAAGTCTTGAAAGATCACGCCCACGCGCTGGCGCAGGTCGGTCAGGTCGTATTCGCGCAAGTCAACGCCGTCCAGCAAAATCTGGCCCTCGGTCGGGTCGTAGAGGCGGGTGAGCAATTTGATCAGGGTGGTCTTCCCCGCGCCGTTGGGTCCGACGAGCGCGATCTTCTCCGCAGGCTGAATCGTCAAACTAATATCGCGCAAAACAAATTCCTCATGCCCTTCATATTTGAAGGAGACGTTCCGGAACTCGATCCCTTGGCGGAAGTCCCGTGGGGCGGAATGCGGTTGCGCCGCAACGACCATCTGCGTTTTCAATTCCAAGAAGGCAAAGAGGTTGCTCATAAAGAGGCCGTTCTCGTATAGATCGCTCAAGCCGTAGAACATGGCCTCGAACATGCCCTGGCTTCCCCGGAAGATGCCGAGATAGAGGGTCATATCGCCCAGCGTGATCAGGCCGCCGACGGCGCGCCACACGATCCAGGCGTACGATCCGTAATAGGAGAGGGTGGCCAGCAGTCCCCAGCCGAGCGAAGCGAAACTGCGCTTTTGGGCGATGGCTTGATCCTCCTGCAAGAATTTCCAAAACAACTCCGCGTATCGCCCCAACAACGACTCGCCCAAACCAAACAGCTTGATCTCTTTCACTGCGTCGTAATCGGTGAGCAAATGCTCGAGATACATCAGCTTGCGGGCTTCGGGCGCGCGCCACGACAGCACGCGGAAGTTCAGTTCGGCGTAGCGGCTCTGGGCGATAAAGGCCGGCAGGGTGGCGACAAAAAGGATCAACGCCAACCACGGGCTGAAGCGGAAGAGGAGCGCCCCATACGAGATCAGAGTCACGGCGTTCTGCGCCAGATAAAAGCCGCCGTTGATGATCTGCAGCCCGCGCCAGTCTGCCTCGCGCCGCGCATTTTGCAGTTTGTCGTAGTATTCGGCGTTTTCGAAGTGCGAGAGGTCGAGTTCGAGGGCTTTACGGATGATGAGCGAGTTGACGTGCAGATTGATTCGCGAATGCAGAACGTGTTCGGCCAGAGTGCGCGCTTGGCTGTTCGCCGCCTGGGTGACGAGCAAAACGAACTCGGCGGCCAGCAATGGCAGAATGGCTTCCAATCCGGCCTGCGGGCTGGCGCCCGTCTTGATCGCGTTGACGACCGCGTCCACGATCAATTTGCCAATCCAGGCTTGCGAGGCGGGCAAGAGCGCGCCGACGAGCGAACAGGCGGCCATCGCCAGCGCCGATGGCGGGTGCGCCCGCCAGATCAATTTGAAGGCGCGGCCGACGTTGACGGCGGAGTCTCGAAGTTTAGCGCGGCGCTCTTCGAGCCAGGTGTTGAATGTTTGCAGTTTGGAGTTCGCGCGCTCTTCGCGGGCTGTGCCTGAAGTTTGTTTGTCGTACTGTTGAAAGGTCATGCAGGAAATGATAGCATAGAACATCCGGCCTACGAAAATCCCCGTGTTTTCAGCCCGCTAGCGCGATATTTGATTTTAGAGTATAGTTCCTCCCACTAATACGTTTCCCCATTATCAAAAGGAGCACAGCAATGGCTAAAGGAATGACCAAATCGGATTTCGTGGCGGCGCTGGCCGAAAAGGCGGGGCTAGACAAGAAACAGGCGGCGGCAGCAGTTGACGCGATTACCGCGATTACGGTTGAGCAACTCAAGAGCGCGGGCGAACTGACACTGCCCGGCCTTGTCAAACTGTCGGCGGTGCACAAGGCTGCCCAACCCGAGCGTCCGGGCGTCAACCCGTTCACCAAACAACCCATTACCATCAAAGCCAAACCGGCGAGCATGGCCGTCAAAGCCCGCCCGATGAAGGCGCTCAAAGATTCGTTGATGTAATCAATTTCACCACAGAGACACGGAGGCCACAGAGAATATTAATCTCGGTGTTCTCAGTGTCTCTGTGGTGAATCCAAAAACAACGCCCCTATTCTGGGGCGTTTTGCATTAAGTCTTCAATCACCATCTTCGCCGCGCGCCGCCCGATCTCGACGGCGAAGTTCGTGCCGCGATCCCACGGATACACCTGACTCATCGAGGCGAAATACAGCCCCTTCACCGGAGTTCGGATGGGCGGGATGTTCTGCGAATGATTCAGCGGCGGGATCGGCTGCGCGTACACCGTCCGCCACAGCCACGACTCCTTCACCCAACTGCGATCAAACTCCGGATTGAATCTTTTCAGCGCCGGCAAGAAACGCTCCAGCAATTCCTCTTTGCCCAAATTGAAATACTCGTGGTCAGGCTCCAGATAATCTCCGCAATAAATCAAGTGGTCGCCGCCGTAATGCTCCGCGCCGATGAAGTTCGTGTGTTCAACCATCGCCAAGAACGGAAATCCCGCTTCTTTGGGCAAATTGTGCCAATAATACTTCGTGAGCGGGCGATCAAGCGAAATGACCATCACCACAGCGCCCATGGATTTGAGGGCGATCAACTTGTCCGTGTAACTCGCGGGGAGATCGGGCGCGAGGCGAGCGAGCCATGCCGGAGACGTGGTGGCGATCACTGCGTCAAAGCCTGGCTCGGCACGGGACGCCGCCTCAATCAGCAATCGGCCATCGGCCATCGGCGTGATCCCTGCCACCGCGCAGTTCAGCCGAATCTCTACCCCCTGCGCTCTTACCACCTCGGCCAGCTTGTTCAAGAATGTTTGAAAGCCGCCAACGAATGTGCCGAGCCGGGTCGTCCGCGCGTGAATGCGCGCCCACAGCCAGGCCATATTCACCACTTTCAAATTCTCTTCGCCAAACTTGCCGACGAGCAGCGGCTTCCACATCGCGTTGTACACGCGGTCGCCACAGCGGCGGCGCATCCATTCTGCCGCCGTCACTTTTTCCAATGGCCGCCAAAACGGAGTCAATTTCAAGGTCACGCCGACCAGGCCGTAACGGATCACGTCAACCGGCGAAAAGTGTTTCAGCGAAAACGCGAGCGCAGTGAGATAAGAGTCGAAAGGGTAAAACTGCCCGTTGTGAAAAACGACCGTATAGGGGCGGGGGAACAGCACCTGATCGCTCCAACCCAACTCTTTGATCAGGCCGAGGATGCTCGAATCGGATTGAAACCAGTGATGATAAAATTTTTCCAGCGTCCAATCCCAATGGGGCGCTTTGAATCCGGCGGCCAGGCCGCCCACTTCGGGCGCGCCCTCGAAGACGGTCGCGCGGTGCCCCGCACGCGAAAGGTCGTAGGCGGCGGCCAACCCCGCCGGGCCGGCGCCGGCGATGGCAACTTTCATTCTGATCTCACTTCCGCCAATTCCTTTTCCAGTTTGCTCCACGACAGACTCTCTTTTCCAAAAAAATACAGCCCCAAGAGTGTGATCGGCAGCCAAAGCGCAACGTGCAAAACGAGTGTGTAACTCGCCGCCAGCCCGCCTTCGACCCCGTACGCTTTCAGCACCGCGATCCCCGGCGCGTCAAACGTGCCAACGTACCCCGGCGCGGAGGGCAGAGTGGTGGCCAGGTTGACGATACCGTTCATCAGCATCAGCGCGAAGAAGCTGACGCTGAAGCTGAAGGCGCGCATCACGAACCAATATTTCACCGTCTCCAACAGCCATATGGCGACCGAAGTGACGAACACCATAAGAATATTGCGCGCGGATCGCAAAGATTCCAGCCCCGTCCAAAAACTCACGGCCATCCCGACAACTTTCCCGCGGATGCCGCCGGGAAGCAGTGGCTCGGCAAAGCGGTGAAAGAGGCCAAGCGATTGATGCGGAAACATCGCCATCAGCAAAAACACTGCGAGCGCAACGGCAAAGGCCGCCGTGCCCGCCACCGCGACCTGCTGAATACTGCCCACAAACCCGGAGTCGCCGGAGATGGCGGCCAGCGCCGGCAAATTGAAGATCACGAATCCCAGCATCACAACGCCGTCAAACACGCGCTCGACAATCACCGTGGCCAGACTCGCGCTCACCGGCACGCCCTCTCTGCGTTTCAGAACGTAGGCCCTCAGCACTTCGCCGATGCGCGCCGGATAGATGTTGTTGCCCATGTAGCCGATCACGACGACGGGAAACATGGCGCGAAGGGAAATCTTTTTGAGCGGGCGCAAAAGATAATGCCACCGCCAGGCGCGCGCCCATACCGCCAGAAAATAAACCGCCACTGCCGGGACGAGCCACCAATAGTTCGCGCCCTGCAGCGCCGCCCACGCCCGGCCAAGATCGATCCCGCGCAATGCCAGCCACACAAACAGCGCGCTGACGGCGATACCCAGGAAGAATTGCCAACGTTTCATAATAATTGTAACGACAAGCCTTCTAGCCTGCAAATTGGGGCGGGCTGGAAAGTCCGCCCCCCGCTCCTTCGATTCAAAGAAAACGCGGGGCGTTGCCCCGCGAGCTAATTGAGATTATACCGCATCGGAAAAACAAAACGGGCGAAGTCGCCGTCGGCAACTCCGCCCGTTATTCATTGCCCTATGCAATTGTCAGGCCGCGACAACTTGCGGCAGCATCTTTTCGAGCATGATCTCCAGCGCCTTGGTGTGGCAGCACCAGTTGTGCACAATAAAGTACTCGCAGTCGCACTGCCAGTCTCCGTTGTCAAAACTCACGGCGTGATCGTTGTTGTCGCCGTGGAACGTCAGCGAAAATTTTTCGAGGTGAAACCTCTGCGGTTCCCCCGCGTAGCGTTTGGCTTTCTCGATTTTTGCGGCTTTGTTGTCCATATGTTCCTCTCCTTTTCAAAGTAAGTGAGATGGGTCGGCAAAAAAACAAAAAGCACGCGAGCAGATAGCTCTTGCGTGCTTTCTACGGATTGACAGACACTACTGCCTGCGCTATTTTTGCTTCTCCGCTCATAGGGCGGTATTCCTCCGGAACAACTTTAGTATTCGTAGTATATGCACACTTGCCCCGTCCGTCAAATGACGTTTGGCCTACGATTAGGCGACTAAACTTACGCGCTCATCCCGGAAACCTGACACGCTTCGCGGGCGCGTCAAAGTCTACGTTTTCCGTGCGTTACCGCGCTAACTCCACAAATCTCTACTTTGGGATTTGGCAATTGGGATTTGGGATTTGAAAGTAAAATATCCCTATGCCCTCCCCCTCCACCCTCATCCGCCACCGGCGCGCGCGCCGCGAACAGACGCAGAGCGGCTTGGCCCGCCTCTGGCGCGCGTTGGCGATCATTTCCCTATCCACTGCAACGGCGATCATCGTCGCCCTCATCGGCGGAGGCATCGCGCTTTCGCAAGCCTATTCCAACTACGTCGCCGATCTGCCATCGGCGGACACACTGCAGGCGGCGTTCAGTTCGTCCAACAACGAATTCTTCCAGACCACCAAACTCTACGACCGCACCGGAACGCAACTGCTCTACGAAGTGATCGATCCGCGCGCCGGAGATCGGCAGTGGCTGGGCATTGACAAGATTCCAAAATACTTTATTCAAGCCACCATCGCCATCGAAGACAAGACGTTTTACGACAACCCCGGCTACGATCTCGAAGGCATCGCGCGCGCCTTCGTTTCGAATCTGCGCGGCGGATCGGTGCAGGGCGGAAGCACCATCACCCAGCAATTGGTCAAAAACGTGATCATCCCGCCCGATCAGCGCGCCGAAAAATCTTATGACCGCAAACTGCGCGAAGTGCTCATCGCCGCCGAAGTGACGAAGCGATACGGCAAAGATCAAATTTTGGAGTGGTATCTCAACACCAACTTTTACGGCAACCTGGCTTACGGCGTAGACGCCGCCGCGCGCGTGTACTTCGGCAAGTCGGCCAGCGATCTCGATCTGGCCGAGAGCGCGCTCCTCGCCGCCGTTCCGCAATTCCCCGCCCTCAATCCGCTCGACGCGCCCGATGACGCAAAGCATCGGCAGGAACTGGTGCTGGACGCGATGATGCGCGACGGCACCATCACGCCGGCGCAGGCGCAAGCCGCCAAAGCCGAAGACGTGCTGGGGCATCTGCAATCATTCAATCAGCGCTTCGACATCCGCGCCCCGCACTTCAGTTTCTTGGTTATCAACGAGCTCATTCAGCAAGTCGGCCCGGAGCTGGCCTTTCGCGGCGGTTTGAAAGTGATCACTTCGATTGATCTCAACTTGCAAGATCAAGCGGAGTGTGTGACGCGGACTCAGATCGCGCGGCTAAGCGGCGCCGACCCCAACCTGATCATTCCTGCCGACGCCGGACTGCCGTGTGACGCCGCCGCGAATCTCCCTCCCCTGCGCGCCGCCGATGTCGGAGTCGATCACAAGGTGTCGAATGCGTCCGTCGTCGTGATCGATCCGCGCACCGGAGAAATTCTGGCAATGGTCGGCTCGCTGGATTATTGGAATGACGCCATCGCCGGCCGCTTCAACGTCGCCACCGATGGCCGCCGCCAGCCCGGTTCCTCGTTCAAACCGTTCACTTACCTCACCGCCTTCTCGCAGGGCTACACGCCCTCGACCATGGTGTTGGACGTGCGCACAGCCTACCCGCAGGAAACCGGCGCGCCGTACGTTCCCGAAAATTATGACCGCCAGTTTCACGGCCCGGTCAGTTTGCGGATCGCCCTCGCCCGCTCCTACAACATCCCCGCCGTCGAAATGATGAACCGCGTCGGAGTCGAAAACGTCATCCGCACGGCGCACCGCATGGGACTCAACACCCTCGACCGCGAATCGAACTATTACGGCCTGGCGCTCACGCTCGGCGGCGGCGAAGTGTCACTGCTCGACATGACGTATGCTTTTTCGGTGATGGCGAACTACGGGCGCATGGCCGGCCAGCCCGTGCCGGAGACTGCCCGCCGCACCGGATACCGCGCCCTCGATCCGGTTTCGATTTTGCGGATCGAAGATTCGAAAGGCAAGCCGTTATTCAATTACGAACCGCAGTCGCAACAAGTGTTGAGCGAACAACTCGCCTATCTGATCACAAACGTTCTGTCGGACGAGCAAGCGCGCATCGGCGCATTCGGCCACCCGAATCCGCTGGAACTGGATCGCCCCGCCGCCGCCAAGACCGGGACGACGAATGATTTTGTGGACAACTGGACTCTCGGCTACACGCCGCAGATCGCCGCCGGAGTATGGGTCGGCAACACTGATTCCGCACCGATGGAAAAAGTGACCGGCCTCACCGGCGCGGCCCCGATCTGGCATGCAATTATGAAATACGCTGTCGCCAATATTCCGCCCGAAGGTTGGAGCGAGCCGCCAGGACTCTCGCACCTTACCGTTTGCTACCCCTCCGGCCTTTTGCCCACGCGCGATTGCCAAAGCGCGGTCAATGAAATTTTCATCGCCGGGACTGAACCGAACGCCTACGACAACATCTGGCAATCATTCCAAGTGAATCGCGATACGGGCAAGCTGGCAACCGTGTTCACGCCAGCGGAACTTGTCGAGCAAAAAGTATTCGAGATTCTTCCGCCCGAAGCCGCCGACTGGGTGCGCGAAGCCGGTCTGCCGCAGCCGCCCGTTGAATACGACACGATCTACACCCCGCCCGAAGCGAGCGGCAACGTAGTCATTGCCTCGCTCGCGCCGTTTTCGTACATTCACGGCACGGCGCCGATCACCGGCACGGTCAAGGCCGACAACTTCTCTTTCTTCCGGGTGCAGTTCGGACCTGGGTTGAACCCGACCGAATGGACTCAGATCGGCGGGGATAGAGGGGAGCAAATTGAAAACGGCGATCTGCAAACGTGGGACACGGCGGGATTGAACGGGCTATACACAGTGCAACTGCTGGTGGTGAAAAACGATCAGACGTTTGAAACGGCTACCGTGCAAGTCGCGGTGGACAACACGCCGCCGACGGTAACGCTGATCGCGCCAACTCCGAATCAAGAATTCACTGCGGGCGTGGATGAGTCCGTCATCGTCCAACCCGACGCGAGCGACAATCTTTCGCTGGCTTACGTCGAAATTTTCGTGGACGACAAAAAAGTGGAGACGACTACCGTCGCGCCGTTCACCTATCGCTGGAAACTAGGCGCGGTCGGCGCGCACACAATCTACATTCGTGCGGTGGATGCGGCGGGGAATGAGGCGGAGAGTGAGAGGGTGACGATCAGGGTGAAAGAAAAGTAGGATTTCCTATTTTTTGTACCCTTTCATTGACACCCCTACACGATTGTGATAAATTTGTCGCATTGTCGGGACAAAGCTCACCCGACTTGCCGCTTTCTTTTTCTCTCTCATACATCCATCTTCTGACTCTTTCTAAGGAGGAGCATTTGCTATGACTGCTGCGGCCTCTCCCGGCCCGACAACCACGCCGATGACACGGCGTGAATTTCTTTACTACGTTTGGGGCGCTTCGATGGCGCTCTTTCTCGCCGAAACCGGCGGCGCGCTGGTGTGGTTTGCTTTGCCGCGATTCAAGCCCGGCGAATTCGGCGGCGCGTTTGTCCTCGACGTGGCCAAAGTGCCCGAAGCAGATTCCGGCCCCAAAGATTTCCCCGACGGCCGTTTTTGGTTAGTGAACCTCGGTCCAAAATCGGTGAGCGACGCTCGCCAGCCGCAAGATTATTCCGGATGGATCAAACCCGGTGTCGCCGCGATCTACAAAGTGTGCGTTCACTTGGGTTGTCTCTATAAATGGGTGCCTACCAACGACCGCTTTGAGTGCCCGTGCCACGGCTCGAAATATTTGTCGAGCGGCCTTCGTGTGGATGGCCCGGCCCGCCGCAACTTGGATCGCTTCATCATCGAAGCGCTGGACGCCAATGGCGCCGTGCTGGCCAAGACCAAGCCCGGCGACCCCAACGCCGACCCCGAAGCCGGAGCGCCCATCGAGATTCCCAATGGCACGGTCTCCCTTCGCATTGACACTGGCAAGAGAATTCAGGGCGCGCCCAACACCAAACCGGGGGGCGGCAAATAGGAGAGGCGAAGCGCTTTCGCCTGATAATGTATGGCTGTCTTCAAACTGCACATTCCTATCTTAGATGACATCAAGGCCAAAGGACTCAAGCCGGCTTTGCTGGCAAAAGTAGACGATGCCGTCACCCGCCTCACTGCCGGCATGGGCATCGCCGACATCCGCAGCATGTTCCGCGGCGACCCGTCTCTGCGCCCCAACCCGCGCCTCAAACCCCACGCCGACGGCTTCTGGCTGCACATGAAGCCGACCTATTACCACAATCTGGTCACCCCGCTCTATCCTGAATTCCGCCTCGGCTGGCTCTCGCTATATTTCATGGTGTTCGAAACCATCACCGGCCTTATCCTGATGGTCTTTTACACACCCTCGCCGCTCGTGGCATTTGAAAACATGCTCAACATTTTGAGCAACGTGCCGCTCGGCCTCTTTATGCGCGACCTGCACAAACTGGGCGCCGAGTGGATGGTGCTAGTAGTGGTCTTGCACATGCTCAGGACGTGGCTCACCGGCAACTACAAAAAACCGCGCCAGTTCACCTGGTTCACCGGCGTCATCCTTCTGCTTGTCACCGTGGGCCTGTCGTTCTCCGGCTATCTGCTTCCGTGGGATCAACTCTCACTCTGGGCGGTCACCATCGGCGCTTCGATGGCCGAGGCCACGCCCACCCCGCCGCCGCTGAACCTCCTCGGCGAAAAACTTTTCGGCGATCCGGCATTCCTGGGCACGTGGGTGAACAACCTCTTGCGCGGCGGCCCGCAGTTCAACGCCAACGGCCTCCTGCGCTGGTATCTGGGACACGTTCTGCTGTTGCCGTTGGTCGGCTTCATCTTCATCGGCGTCCATTACTACAAAGTGATCATTCACGGCCACTCCCTCCCGCCCGAATCTGAAAAGGCCGGAGAAGACACGGCGAAGAAAGTGCCGATGGATCAGCGCACGTATTTCATGCCCGACATTCTCACGCGCGAACTATTCTACGTTGCGCTCGTTACGTTCTTTTTAGTGTTCATGGTCACGCTCGGCGGCTATCATGCGCCGTTGGAACCGCACGCCGATCCGCTGGTGACGCCTCTGCACACCACCGCGCCGTGGTACTTCCTGTGGCTGCAAGGCATGCTCAAACTTGGCGATAAAGTGATCTGGGGCGTCGTCGCTCCCGGCGTCATCGTCGGCGGCATGCTCACCTGGCCCTACGTCGAAGTGGGACCCAGCCGCCGCTACGCCGACCGCCGGTTTGGTTTATCGGCCGGGATGTTGGTGACGGTCGCCATGTCCGTGCTCACGTTTATGGGCACGCCCTGGTACGCCGTGTCCTCATCGGCGGATCAAGAAGTGGTCGCCGCGCTCGTGCCGCAAACTCACCCCGGGCCGGTGCGCACCACGCCGTACGACGAACTTCAAGTGGGCCAGTACAATGCCCTCGACTGGCAATCCGCGCCGACCCCGGGCATGAAGAAGCTGCTCAAACTCTACGAACACGAACTCGAAGGGGCGCAGACTCGCTTGCCAGGCGTCGAAGGCTTCATGATCGTCGAGCAATGGCAAGATAATTTGAAAAAGATCACTCTGCGCGTGACGTGGAACGGCGGCGCCAACTCGTTCTCGCAAGACGTATACGTGCACCGCGACTCGAACTATCAAGATTGATGGAGATCAGCTCATGACTGTCCGCGTTGTCCTCGGATCGATCCTCGTCGCGGCCACGATGATGATCGTCGCCTTTGTGGTGTTGAACGAACCGGCCCGCATGGCCGACTTTGAAGCCGGTTTCAAGGGGCGCTCCATTGAAGCCGGAGCGGCTCTGTTTTCGACCAACTGTGTCGGATGCCACGGCGTGCAAGGCCAGGGGATCGAAGGCGTGGCTCCGGCTCTCAACTCCGCCGACTTATTCGACGGCGCGCGGTTGAAAGAGTTTGGATGGAGCGGCACGGTGAAGGATTACATCCGCGGCGCCATTGCCGGTGGCCGTCCCCGCGCCTCGGCGGCCTTCGCCAATTATCCGAATCGCATGCCGACCTGGAGTCAACAATACGGCGGCCCGCTGCGGCAAGATCAAATTGAGAACTTGGTGGACTTCGTGATGAACTGGGAATCGTCCAACAACGCGCCACCCGCCGCGGTAGTTGATGCCGTTGGCACGGACGTGAACACGGCACTGCCCATTGGCGATGCCACTCGCGGCGATACCCTCTTCCACGGCAAAGGCGACGGCGGCAAATTTCCGTGCTCGGCATGCCATTCGCTCACGGCCGGGCAGACGTTGGTCGGTCCCTCACTGGCCGGAATTGCCACGCGCGGCGCGACGACCCTCGCCGGCTATTCAGCGGAGCAATACGTTCACGAGTCCGTCGTCCAGCCGAACGCGCACATCGTCGAGGGCTTCAGTTCCGGCATCATGCCGCAAACTTTTGGCGCGCAAATGACCAAGCAGGAATTGGCCGACATCATCGTTTTCCTGATGACGCAGAAATAAACCGATTTCACTGAAAACAGCTTGAACCGCAAAGGGCACGAAGGACGCGAAGAAGAGAAGAAAGAAAAATGCGCAACAAACTAACTTTCATCGCTTTGCTGATCATCAGCCTGCTGTTCATTGGAGTCGGCGTGGCGCTGGCCCAAGAAGGCGACCCCGATCGCGGCGCACAGATTTATGTCCAGAACTGCGCCGTGTGCCACGGCCCGGAAGCCAAAGGCCGGATTGGCATTAACCTGTCGCAGGATTTCCCCAGTATCAATGTGGACGCATTTCTCAAACAGAACATCACCAACGGCGTGAGCGGCACGCGCATGCCTGCCTGGGGTCAAGCCAACGGCGGCCCGTTGAGCGAGCAGGAGATCGCCGACGTGGCGGCCTACGTGGCCGGGCTGACCGGCGGCAGTGAACCGGTGGCCC
>CAYYCF010000001.1:25746-49374 GCA_964470235.1 uncultured Anaerolineales bacterium
GCCGACGTGGCGGCCTACGTGGCCGGGCTGACCGGCGGCAGTGAACCGGTGGCCCCCGCGCCCACCTTCATCCCGCCGGCCATCACCCCCGCGGCGGGCGTCACCGGCGACGCGGCGGCCGGCGCGAAAGTTTTTGCCGAGAACTGCGTCATGTGTCACGGCGATCATGGGCAAGGCCGCATCGGCGCCGTCCTCCACAAATCTTGGCCGAGCATCAATCCTGCGGCCTACATCCGCCAGACGGTGGAAAATGGAGTCGAAAAAACGTTGATGCCTGCCTGGCTCGACGCAAACGGCGGCCCGTTGACGGCAACCGACATTGACAATGTGTCGGCCTTCATCGTGAGCTTGAGCCAGACCGACTCCGGCAACGCGCCGCCAGCCACACCCGCCGCCGCGGCCGGCCCGATCAATTTCACCACGGGCTTGATCCTCCTCGCCGTGCTGGTCGTGATCGTGATCGCCGTCGGCGTCATCTACTATCGCCGCGCGTAATGTGCGGCGATCTGCCAAGCTATCTGGGCCGCAGGGCAGAAACCCCGCGGCCTTGTAGTTTAATACATGCCTCAAACGAACCGTCTCTCCCTCACCCACCTCACCCGCTTTCCCGATGGAAAATCCGAGAAGCACCCGACTATCATCTGTCTGCACGGGCGCGGGAGCAACGAGCAGGATCTAATCAGCCTCGCGCAGTATCTCGACGACCGCTTGCTGTGGATCAGCCCGCGCGCGCCGCTCGACCTCATGGGCGGATACGAATGGTATCGGTTGGAAGGGATCGGCTTGCCGGTTCAACCCACCTTTGACGCGGCCTGCGAAACGCTCGACCGCTTCATTGCCGAAGCCGTTGCCGCCTATCCGGTTGACCCACAAAAATTATTCTTGATGGGTTTCAGCCAGGGGAGCATGATGTCGTACTCGTTTGCGCTCACGCAACCGGAACGAGTCGCCGGAGTCATCGCGCAGTCCGGCTACATCCCGCTCAATTCGGGAATCAAAGTAGATGAAACCGGAGTGAAAGGCAAGCCTTTCATCATCACGCATGGCCTCTACGATCCGCTCATTCCGGCGCAGTGGGGGCAAGCGGCGCGCGATTACTTAGCCGGCATCGGCGCGGAGGTGGAGTATCACGAATACCCGATGGACCATTCGGTGAGCGAAGAGTCGATAGCCGCTATCGCGGAGTGGCTCAAGAAGCAATTACTGCAGTAGAAAACTTTCCATAAAATATAGTACCCATTTCCTGTTTTGGCAAAGGGGTTTCTGGTTTTAGAATGGCGCTTGTGGTCTGACCGCAATACCACAATGTCATGAAAATCAACCCTGTCAAGCACAGTACCCTCAATAGCCTCGTCGTCGGGCGGCTGGCCGCTTCTATTTTGAACGGCGCGCTCAACGCCGGAGAGCAACTGCCGCCTGAACGCGAGTTGATGACCCAATTGGGCGTCAGCCGAGCCACCCTGCGCGAGGCGCTCAGAGCGCTGGCAGAGAACAATTTCATCGAAGCCCGCCCCGGTGTGGGCTGGTTTGTGCGCGATCTCGAACAGACCAACTTGGCGAAGGCGCGCGGACTGGCGCGCGGCTTCAATGGCGATACTCCCACCGAGGAGGAGGCGCAAAAGGCCGCGCCGAACGGCCCCCGCCGCCTCCCCATCAGCCCCGAAAAGCCAATTCATATCCCCAATCTGCGAACCGACCGCCTCGGAACGTTCGATTTTATTTCGTGGTGGGAACGCGACAAAGTGCAGGCGGCCAAAGTGATGGTCATCGGTGCGGGCGCGCTGGGCAACGAAGTGATCAAGAATTTGACGCTGATGGGCATCGGCCATCTATTCATTCTAGATTTCGACACCATTGAGGCCGCCAACCTCAGTCGCTCGGTGCTGTTCCGCGAAGGCGACAGCGGACGTAGAAAGGCAGAGATCGCCGCCGCGCGCGTCAAAGCGCTCAACCCTGACGTGCACGTTCAATATTTGTACGGCGATGTCACAACACAGTTGGGTTTGGGGGTCATCCGCCGAATGGATGTAGTGATCGGCTGTCTCGACAACCGCGAGGCGCGCCTGGCAGTGAACCGCTACTGCCATTGGATGAACAAGCCCTGGGTGGACGGCGCGATTCAAGAACTGTTGGGGCTGGCGCGAGTGTTCGTGCCGGGGCAGGGCGCGTGTTTTGAATGCACACTCACCGAGCAGGCGCGACACGAAATGTCCGTTCGCTATTCGTGCCCCCTGCTCGCGCGGCAGAACATCCTGCTCGGCAAAGTGCCAACCACGCCGACCATCGCTTCCATCATCGGAGCGATCCAATCTCAAGAAGCACTCAAGCTGGTTCACGGGATGCCGGTCGAGCCGGGCAAAGTGATTCATTACAACGGCTATACCAACGAAATGCACACCACCGCGTATATGGCCCGCGAAGACTGCGAAAGCCACTGGATTTATGGCGACGTGACGGAACTGCCCGTCCGCGCTGAGCACACCTCGTTGGCCGAAATGCTCCACATGGCCCGCGCTGATCTCGGACCGGAGGCAGTGGTTGAACTGGAGCAAGAACTCATTCTGTCGCTGACCTGTCCGCAGTGCACGACGGTAGAGGAAGTTCTGCGCCCACTGTCCGAGGTCAGTTTTGAGGCCGCGCACTGCCCGGTCTGCGGCACACTGCGGGAGACACAGATGACGCACGCCCTCACCGGCGAAGAAACATTCCTGCGCCGCACGCTGAAAAGCATCGGCGTCCCTGAGCTGCACATTTTGCGGGCGCACAACGCGCGCGAATATCGCTTTTACGAATTGACCGGCGACCTGCCCGAAGCGCTGCACTTTCGACACTTTGAATCGCCCGACCGGGCTTCAGATGGCCGCCACCCCATCCGACTAGGCAAAGAATTCCTGCCGGATGGGGCCGAACGCCGCCGCAATCCGGCGCGAGGTCGCGTGCTCATTCACGACAAATGACAATGCCACTGCCGATGTCTGCGCCTTTTGACCTGGGACAAACCGGAACCAACACGCCGCGCCGTGCTGTTCTACCGCGCTGGATCGGAGTCGTGTTCCCATTTGTGTTCATTGCGGCCAGTAGTTTCGCCGCTGCGCACATGATCAATCATACGATCCAGTCGTGGGCGTTGTCGCTTGGCACGACCGCCGGGACGGGCTTGGTTTCCGGTTTCGCGGCGCGCTGGAGCTTGCCGCGCCGCGCCGACTTCAGGAGATTGCTGGCGGCATTAGTCGCGCTCACCGTTGGATTATTGCTCTTGGGACTCTTAACTCTCGGCAAAGCCGGGATCGGCCCGCTGAAACCACCATTCGCCGAGCCGGACTGGATCGGGCTGGGACACTTTGCGCTGGGTACAGTGGCGGCGTGGCTGGCCCTGCGTGCGTGGCGCAATCCGCCTACTAAGGAGTCGATGGCGCCGCGCGTTGGCGCCCCGCGGAACGTCGGCGCGCGCATCAGCGCCCGATGGGGCGAGTCGGCGGCCAGGCACGGCATCGTCCGCGTGGGCAGTTGGTTGGCCCGACCGCGAGAATGGATGCGGCAAGCCCGCCGCTCGACGATCGTTTCTGAGCCAACTGCGCCTAGTTCTGCTCGCTTGGTTGAGCCAAAGAACGTGTGGTGGAATGTTGCTGAGCGGCTGAGGATTCGCCGCAATAGTTTGCACATTCGGCTTCGGGGCGCAGAAGAAAAACGATGCCCGTACTGTTTGGAGTTGGTTCAGCGTAACGATCCGCGTGGAGTCGTCGTTTGCAATGTGTGCCGCACCGCGCATCACGGCGACTGCTGGGCGGTGGCCGGTGTATGCCAAGTGCCGCACCAGCACGCCTAGAGGAGAACCGCTCTCATGCCTGAAATACCCGTCACGATCATTTTGCCCAACGGCGGCGCGCGCACGGCCGATGTGCCGGACGACGTGCCCGTGCACGGCCTGCTAGCCGAGCTTGTCGTGTTAATGAAACTGCCCACTACCGGCCCCGATGGCCGCCCCATGGGCTACCGGCTGGACAGCAAAGCGTTGGGCCGCGAACTCCGCGAGGACGAAACACTCGCCGCTGGCGGTGTGCCGCACAACGATCGCTTGATGCTCACCACCGACATCACCGCTGGCGCGGTCACGCTCGACCAGAGTCCGCGAATGCGCCGCCTACGGGCCGATTTCGAACTGATGCATGAACTGCAAGCGCGCAGCGCGTCGATCACATTCAAACCCGAAGCGGCGCGGCCCGGTATGCCGCCGGAGCGGTATATCGTCACGTTCAAGTGCAAAGGGATCGTCGGTGTGGACAAAAAGGGCGTTCCGAAATTGGGTGAGCATCATCAGGTCGAGATTTATTTGCACAACCAGTATCCGCAACGTTGGCCCGGACTCAAGTGGCTGACTCCGATTTGGCATCCCAACATCAACCACCTCAACGGCAGCGTGTGCATTGACGCCGCGTGGTGGACGGCCAGCCGCTCGCTCGACCGCTTGGTGATCATGCTCGGCGAGATGGTGCAATACAAGAATTATCACGACGACCCAACCAAGCCGCCGTTCCCCTGGGACGTGGAAGCGGCGCGTTGGTGCCGCGAGTATCGCGCCAAACACCCTGCCGCTTTTCCGGTGGACAAGCACGAACTGCTGCGGCCAGAGCGGGTAAAGATATTGAAGGCCGAGACAAGCCAGCCGAGGCCGCGCATCAAATTGAAGTGACATTATCCCGTCGCCCTTGTGGCTGGTCCGCGGCCAGACCATTGGGCGCATACAATATTCTACAAAAGGGAGGGATACAAAATGGCAGACGTTCCTGTGACTATCGTTCTCCCCTCGGGGGGAAGCCGCTCGGCGGAAGTTCCGACCGATGTGCCGGTGAAGGAATTGGTTCCTGAACTGACCACATCGCTGCAACTGCCGACCACCGGCCCGGATGGCCGTCCGACGGGCTATCGGCTTGACAGCAAAGCGCTGGGCCGCGAGTTGAAAGAGGAAGAAACACTCGCCGCCGCTGGCGTGCCGCAAGGCGACCGCCTGATGATAACGGCCGATGTAACCGCCGGGTGACAAACAATTTGACGAAGCTCCATGCCCGCGTCCTCGTGTGCGGCCCACCACGAGGACGCGGCGCAGGAGAACCACAATGACGTCGCAATCCCGAATCCGCCTGTCTGTGCCCGAAGAGCCAATGCCGCGCCGCGCGCTGATGCCGAAGACTCACGCCTTCCGCTGGTGCTCGCGGTTCGACGGCAGCGAAACGTCGCCGTGCGTGTCAATCTTCATGACACAACACGCTTACGTGCGCTGTTGTGCCCACGCCGGGAGCGACCTGAGCAACGAAGTGGGCGGCGCGCTCGTCGGTCGGTGGCGCGCCGATGGCGGGACGGGTGAGCAGTTCATCGTGGTAGAGAGCGCGCTTCCTGCGCGGCATACGCGGCAGGGCAGTACCTATTTGACCTTCACCCAAGACACGCTTGTTGCTTTGCATGACGATCTCGACGAGCGGTTTCCCGGCAAGCAGCTCGTCGGCTGGTATCACACGCACCCACGCATGGGCGTGTTTCTGTCTAGCTACGATATGTGGCTGCACGAACACTTCTTTCCTCAGACGTGGCAGGTGGCATTGGTGATCGAACCGTTCTCGTCCATCGGCGGTTTTTTCGTGCGGCAAGAGGGCGGCAAGCTCGATCCGCATCGCTACTTTGGCTTTTACGAGATGGCAAAGAACGGGCGCGGGAGCGTGGTTTATTGGAACAACCTACAGTTGGAAGAAACTTCCCAAAGCGATCAAGGTGTGGAGGGCTTTCCGGACATTCAGTGACGTAGTCTGGTTCGTGTACGAAAACACGCAGCATAGGGGTTTGTTCCAGCCGTCCACAAAGGGCGAGGCCGCCTTTTCGGACACGAACTAACCTAGCCCCTTGTGGGCGACAGATACAAAAAATGAAAAGGGGGGCAATACAATGAGTAGACGAATGCGGGCGTATTATTACGCCATCCTTGGAGCGATGGGCGGGTTGTTCGGTTGGCAGATCAGCAACCTCCTCGGCCTATCGTTCACTCCTAATCTATACCTCAGTGAAGTACTCGTCGGCGCGCTGATCGGCCTGAGCGTCGGCCTACTGATCGGGGCCACCGAAGGCGTGGTCACGCTCAATCCGGCGCGCGCGCTGCGCGCCAGCCTGTTCAGCGGGCCGCTGGGGCTGGCCGCCGGTGCGGTCGGCCTGCCGTTGAGCGAGTTTCTGTTCCAACTCGTCGGCGCCGAAGTGTTTGGCCGCGCGCTCGGCTGGGGGCTGTTCGGTTTGCTGATCGGCTTGGCTGAAGGTCTGACCAGCGGAACGCAGATGTGGAAAGGCGCGTTAGGCGGCTTGATCGGCGGCTTGATTGGCGGCGGACTCCTCGAAGGACTCCGCCAATGGCTCCATGACCCGCTGGTTGGCAAGGCCGCCGGGCTAGTGATGCTCGGCGCGCTGGTCGGCGTGTTCATTGCGCTGATCGCCGTGCTGCTCTCGCGATCATGGCTGGAAGTGAAGACCGGCAAACTCAAAGGCGCGGAGTTCATTCTGGACAAGTTCATGAGTCCCAGCGGGCCATCGGCCATCATCGGCAGTGATGCCCTGAAAGCCGATATCGCCCTGCCCGATCCGGACATAGCGCCTCAACACGCTATGTTGAAAGGCGCGGGCACTCACCTCAATCTCAAAGACATGAGTGTAAGCGGGACTTTCGTGAATAACCGCCGGATCGAGCAGACGGCTCTTTCCAACAGCCAGACTATCCGCGTGGGCAACACCGAGTTGGTTTATCACGAAAAGAGGTGAAGCCATGAACGGGATAACGAAACTCTTCCGTATGGGGCTGGCGGCCTGGTCTGTGGCGTTGCTGCCGTGGTTCGGGCCGGCTCAGCAAACTGACCCCGGCGATGGCGCGGTGCGACTCCGCATCACACAAGTGGACACGTCGCAGTTTCCGAAGATCACGGCGTACATCTCGGCCACCGATGCCGCCGGTGAGCCGGTGGGCATCGGCCCGGACCGAATCACGCTTCAAGAAAACGGCGCGGCGATGATTGTCGACAGCGTGAGCGGCGAGGGCGAAATCGGCCCGCTGACTACACTACTGATCATGGACATTTCCGGCAGTATGAACGAAGCCGGAAAGTTGGACGCGGCCAAAGCGGCGGCGGGGGCCTACGTGGAGCAAATGCGTCCCGGCGACCAAGCCGGTCTACTCGCGTTCAACACCGAGATCGCCTATGTCCAGTCAATCACGGTGGATCGTCCAGTGTTGATCGCGGCGATCAACAACTTGCAAGCGAAAAACGATACGGCCGTGTACGACGCGTTAGTGAAAGGCGTGGATATTCTTGGGAATGTGGAAGGCCGTAAGGCGATCATCGCCTTGACCGATGGCCTGGACAACCGCAGCGCGCATACCGGCGACAACGTGATCGAGCAGATCGGCCCAAGCGGCCTCTCCATCTCGACCATCGGTTTGGGCGACCCGTCGCAGTTGGGCGTGTCGAACGCCGGGCTGGACGAAAAGTCACTGCAACGGCTGGCGGAGCGCGCTGGCGGCGTGTACGGCTACGCCAATGACCCGGAGTCGCTGCGCGGCCTGTACGAAAAATACGGGCGCACACTGCAGAGCGAATACGTCATCACCTACACATCCCCTTCGACCCTGCGCGACGGCGTTGACCGTGCGTTGAGCGTGAGCTTCGCCGAAGCGGGCCAACAAGCCATCGCCGATCAAGTGGAATACAACCCGGGCGGCCTGGTGCCCGAAGTGCCGCAAGTCTCGTGGCCGTTATTCGTCGCGGCACTGGCCGGGTTGCTCGTCCTACTGCTTGCGCCAGCGCTCGTCAGCTTGGGCGCGCAGACTGTAGGGCGGCTCTTGCCGTTCAAAGGCAAGCCGCAAAAGAAAAGCTCGCGCATCCGGCTTCACGACCAGCCGGAGCCACGCATCCGCTTGCGATAACTATCGCCGGCGAAAATGAAAGGAGGGTAACCCCATGGTCGCCAAGTTTTCTCGTATTGGCTCTATCAGTTGGATGTGGATTGCTGCCGGAGCGGCAGCCGTCACCGTCACCGCCGCCGGTTTCGTGATCGCCACGAACCCGGCCATCCGTGAGCAGTTTGAACGGTTGTTGGCAAAGCCCGTAGTGACCACGCAAGTGACTCAGTCAATGGGCGACACTGCCGTGCCGGTTGACGCCACCGCGAGCGATGCATCCACGTCTGCGCCATCTGAGACGCCCATCGCCGAAGGGCAGGGTGATTTTAGCCTGTCGGCCGTCATCGAAGGCGTGACCAACCTGCTCGGCATCAGTCCGGCAGTGGAGTTGTCGCCGTAGCGAAAAAGTGTGCTTCGAGTTCCTTGAGTTCTTTATCAAACGGAACTCAAGGAACTCGGAGACTATTATGAAGAAACTCTAACCTCGAATAATCGCCAGCACCTCATCCCTCCGCCGCTCCATTTCCTCTTTCGTCTTCGCTTCCAAATTCAACCGCACCAACGGCTCGGTGTTCGACCCGCGCACGTTGAAATGCCAGGTCGGGAACGTCACCGAGATGCCGTCCATCGTGTGCTGTTGGCCGTCGGCGTATTTTTCCGTCAGCCGCTTAAGCGCCGCTTTCGAGTCGGCCACCGTCGAATTGATCTCGCCGGAAATGAAATACTTGGCTTCCAACTCGCGCAGAAGATCGGACATCTTGACATTCTTCTTCGACAGCAGTTCCATCAAAATCAACGACGGCACAATGCCCGAATCGGCATAGAAAAAATCGCGGAAGTAATAATGCCCCGTCACTTCACCGGCAAAGACGGCGTCTTCATCGGCCATGCGGCGCTTGATGAAGGCGTGGCCGACGCGCTCCATCAACGGAACCCCGCCCGCCGCCGTGATCCAATCCGGCACGGCCCACGAGGCGCGCACGTCGTAAAGAATCTTCGCGCCGGGGTGTGTTTCCAAAAGGTACCGCCCCATGATCGCCGTCAGATAATCTCCGGCGATGAACTGCCCCCGGTCGTCAATCGCAAAGAAACGGTCGCCGTCGCCGTCAAAGGCGAAACCGATGGCTGCGCCTTCCTCTACAACTCGCCTCTGCAATTCGGCGCGGTTCTCCGGCTGCAGCGGATCGAGACCGTGATTCGGCAGGTTGCCGTCGGGATCAAGATAGAGACCGATCAACTGCACCGGCAGATGTTTGTACACTTCTCGTAGGATCGGCCCCACCATGCCATTGCCGGTGTCCACCACGACTTTCAAAGGCGGGCGACCGTCCGCGCCTGCAAGCGCATTCACATCAATCAATGACAGCACCTTCTGCACGAATTCATCTTTGAAATCCTGTCGGACGATTTGCCCCTTGCGCGCCGCTTTCGGAAACGCTTCGGTCTCGACCAACTTTCGCAAGTCTTGAATCCCGGCATCCCCGCTGAGCAGGTAGGGCATCTTCTTCACCATCTTGAAGCCGTTGTACGCTTTGGGGTTGTGCGAGGCGGTGACCATCATGCCGGGCAGGCCCAACGTGGAGCAGGCAAAATAATACTGATCGGTGCTGACCATGCCGATGTCAATCACGTCCGCGCCCTGGTCGGTGAGGCCGCGCGTAACGGCCTCGAACAACTGCGGCCCGGAGAGGCGCATGTCGCGCCCGACGACCACTTTATTTGCGCCCAGAAAAGTGGCGAAGGCGCACCCGATGGGATAGGCGATCTCTTCATTCAGATCCGTTGGATAGACGCCGCGAATGTCGTAGGCTTTGAAAATGGAGGGGTTGATTTGCATGTGTCGCTCTCTGAAATTGGGGCGCAGATAAACACAGAATGCGCGCCATCGCCGAGTATTCTGATGGAGCTAATTATAACGAGTATTCAACGCCGATTATTTTACGGTATAATCCCATCGTCCCAGGAGTCTAAATGCCACCTATTTTTCCATTTACTGCCATCGTCGGGCAGGAGCGAATGAAACGCGCGCTGATATTGAACGCGGTGAATCCGCGCATCGGCGGCGTGTTGATTCGCGGCGAGCGCGGCACGGCCAAATCCACCGCCGCGCGCGCGCTGGCCGCCCTGCTGCCCGATGTGCGCGTCGTCGAAAACTGCCGATTCAGTTGCGACCCCGACCGCCCCACGACGTGGTGCACCGAGTGCCAGGAGCGAGCCGCCAACGCCGAATCACTGCCCGTCACCACGCGGCGCACGTCGTTCGTCAACCTGCCGGTGAGCGCCACCGAAGATCGAGTCGTCGGCACGCTCGACATCGAAAAAGCGATTCAACGCGGCGAGCGCCACTTCGAAGCCGGAGTGCTGGCGGCGGCCAATCGCGGTTTGCTGTACGTGGACGAAGTGAATTTGCTCGATGACCACGTGGTGGACGTTCTGCTCGACTCGGCGGCGATGGGCATCAACGTCGTCGAGCGCGAAGGCATCTCGTTTGCCCACCCCGCCCGCTTTATCCTCGTCGGCACGATGAACCCCGAAGAAGGCGACCTGCGCCCGCAGTTGCTCGACCGCTTCGCGTTGTCCGTTGACATTCACGGCCTCACCAACTCCGGCGACCGCGTGGCGATCATGGAGCGCAATCTCAAATACGAAGGCGACGCCGACTCCTTCCGCAATGAGTGGGAGTCGAAAGAGCACGAAATCTCTCAGGAAATTGAGCAGGCGCGAGAGATTGTCGAGAAGGTGACGTACTCGCAGCGCGATCTGCAATCCATTGCCGCCCTCACCACCTCGATGGGCGTGGACGGCCACCGCGCCGACCTGGTGATCCTGCGCGCGGCCCGCGCCCACGCCGCCCTCATGGGGCGCATCGCCATCACCGACGAGGACATTGTCCTCGCCGCCGAATTGGCCCTGCCGCACCGCATCAAGCACGGCCCGTTCCAAAAGACCGAAGTGAGCGTGTACGATCTCGAAGAGCGGATGGAACAAATACAATCCGACTTCGGATCGTCCGAAGGCCAGCCCAACCCGTCCGAGGAAAAAGCGCCGGTAAAAAAAAACAAGGCGTAGCTAACCAGACCGCCGAAGAAGCGCCGGACTTCGGGCAGGCCGAGGCCGCGCCGCAAAACATTTTCGACACGCGCGAGTCGTACTGGTGGGAAGGCGGCCAAAAGATCAAGAGCGGCGAGGAGTTCTCGCCCCGCAGTTTGAACACGCCGCTCGACAAACTCACGCGCAACCAGGGCGGCAAACGAAGCCGCACCCGCACCGACCGCAAGCGCGGGCGCTACATTCAAGCCCGGCCCGCGCACGGCCAGACCCACGACCTCGCCTTCGACGCCACTCTGCGCGCCGCCGCGCCCCTGCAATTGCAGCGGGTCGAACAGCGGCAGACCGCGCAAGTGGCGTTTGCCGTTAAGCCCGAAGACTTCCAACGCAAGATCAGAGTCCGCAAGGCCGCAAACTTAATTTTGTTCGTGGTGGACGCGTCGTGGAGCATGGCGGTGGCCGAGCGCATGAGCGCCACCAAAGGCGCGATCATGTCCCTGCTCACCGACGCTTACCAGCGGCGCGACCGCGTGGGGCTGATCGTCTTCCAGAAAAATCAGGCGCGCTTGATCCTGCCCCCGACCAATTCCGTTCTGCTGGCGCAAAAAGCCCTGGCCGATATTCCGGTGGGCGGCAAGACTCCGCTCTCCGCCGGGCTGACGATGTCGTACAGGATTCTGGCGCAAGAGAAGCGCCTGCACCCGGACGTGATGCCGCTGATGATCCTGCTCACCGACGGCGCGGGCAACGTGTCGCTGACCGACCTGCCGCCGCAAGAGGAAGCCTACCGCGCCGCCGAATTGATACACGAAGAGAAAATCAAAAGCGTGGTGATCAACATGGAACACGCCGCCTTCGATCAGGGCCTGGCGCGCAGTCTGGCCGAGCATCTGGGCTGCGCCTGCCTCACCCTGCAAGAATTGAAGGCCGAGACGCTGTACCGGACGGTGAAAGAGGAATTGGACGGCGGGAGGGGAATGTAATGATGAATGCGGAATGATGAATGCGGAATGACTAACTCACTTTTCGCGCTTTTGCCGCCGAGAGCGCAGAGAACGCTGAGAATTTTAGAAAAATGGCTCTCCCGACTTTGGCGGGAAAACCCTGCCACGAATTTCACGAATTACACGAAATGGCAGCGAATTTGTGAAATTCGTGTAATTCGTGGCAAAGATTCCCGTTCATTCCGGTAGAGCCAGAAAAATCAACTCTGCGTTCTCTGCGTGGGTGAGGTTGACAACGGATGAAACGGATTTAACGGACAAGAAAATATCCGTTGACATCCGTTCAATCCGTTGTCGAAAAAATGAGGCGAAATATTTGCAGACCGCGCTATGGCTATTTCCGCCGCCCGCCCGCAATTCTCAAAATCATCAAGAACAAATTCACGAAGTCGAGATACAACCGCAGAGCGCCCATCACGCCCACGCGGCCTTCGAGCTGGTAGTCGCCCGCCATCACCGCCTGCTCGGTCATCGCTTTGATGCGCTGCGTGTCGTAGGCCGTGAGGCCGACGAACAAGGCCACGCCGACGAACGAGATGATCCAGTACAGCGCGGAACTGGCGAGGAAGATGTTGATCACCGAGGCGGCGATCAAGCCGATGAGGCCCATGAACAGCAAACTGCCGAACTTGGTGAGATCGGTTTTGGTGGTGTAGCCCACGATGCTCATGGCCGCGAACATGCTGGCCGTGGCGGCGAAGGCGAAGGCAATGCTGGCGCCGGTGTAGACCAAAAAGATCACCGACAGCGTGACCCCGTTGAGCGCGGCGTAGAAGAAGAACGCCAGCGAAGCGGCCGCCGGAGACAGTTTGTTGATGAGCGCCGACAGCCCAAGCACGACGACGAATTCGAGGAGGATGGTGGGCAGGATCGCCACCGCCAGCAGCGCGCGCGGGAGCGTCGAGGCGGCGTAGGCGACGGCGGCGGTGACAAAGAGGCCGACGGCCATCCAAAGATAAACGCGGCGAATGGCGAGCCGCACGCCTTCGGCGAAATCCAGCGCGCCGAGGGAGGGTGATTGCGTATACATAGAAACCTCCATATTGACACGATTGACACGGGGTGTCTGGCAGATACCCCGTGTCTTGTTAGAAAGAGAGCGCCTGTTGAGGAGAAGTATACCTCACCCCCCACCCCCGGCCCCTCCCCCCTCTCCCGGTGGGAGAGGGGGGAGGGGTGGCGCGGAGCGCCGGGGAGGGGGGTGAGGCTTCCACTTCCTAAACTTCCACAACGCCTTCAACGCCGGCAAGCCGTCCGCCGGAGAGAGCTTTTTGTTTTCGTAGCGCGCGGTGTATCGGATTGGCACTTCGTGGATGGTGTACCCGGCGCGGAGAAGTTTGGCGGTGATCTCGGCTTCCACGTCGAAGCGGCGGCATTCGAGGTCGAGGCTGAGGGCGATCTCGCGCCGCATCATTTTGTAACACGTCTCCATGTCTTTCACGCGCGCGCCGTACAATACGTTGGTCACAAACGTGACAAAGTTGTTGCCGAAACGCATGATCGGCGTCTGGCTTTCAAGCGAGCGCACGCCGTACACCACGTCGGCTTGGCCGGCGGCGATGGGCGCCAACAGGCGCGAGAAGTCAGACGGGTCGTATTCCAGATCGGCGTCTTGGATCACGATCACGTCGCCGCTGGCCGCCTCTAACCCCGTGCGGATGGCCGCGCCCTTGCCGTGATTAATAGGGTGATGAATGACTTTCATGGCAGGCGAAGCCAGCGCGTCCACGATGGAATACGTGCCGTCGGACGAAGCGTCGTTTACCAGCACGATCTCTTTCTCCAGCGGCGCGGCCTGCACGCGTTCCACAATGGCGGTGATGGTGGGGGCTTCGTTGAAGACGGGGATAAGGATGGACAATTTCATGCGGGGGATTCAATCACGAATAGCGCGAATTTACGAATGTCACGAATGCTTTCAGCTACTTTCAATTCGCGTAATTCGTCCATTCGTGTAATCCGTGATTAAAGGGTAGTGAGCAAGATCGGCAGATCGGCCAATGAAGTTGCAGTCGCGTCAGGCAAGATCGTGTCTCGGTGCGCGGCGTTGTCGGGCGTGTCGGCTTGCATGGTCACCCACACACTTTTCAGTCCGGCGTTCTTCGCGCCCAGCACGTCCGCGCCGAGCGTGTCGCCAATCATCACGACCTCTGCCGGAGCGAATTCCCACGCCTTCAACACAAAATCGAAAATGCGCGGGTTGGGTTTGCGGATGCCCGCCGCCGCCGACACGACGATCGGATCGAAATAATACCGCAAGTTGTGGTTGTCGATTAACCGTTGAACGTTGGCGTCGTCGGCGGCGTTGGAGATGATAGCTAGCCGCAGACCGCGCCCTTTTAGTTCGGCCAGCGTTTCGTGTGCGCCAGGCATGAGCCGCCATGATTCTTCGCTGAAGGAAAAAAACGCGGCCAGCGCGCGCGAAAAATCGAGGCCGTCGAGGGCAACGCCCAGCCCGATCAGGGTGGTTCGCAGAGTGTATTCGGTTGTGATCTCTTTGAAATGAGTCTGCCGTTGCGCGTCGAAGTCGGTGAGGTTGCGGACGAAGGCGCGGGAGAACGAGTCGGCGTCGAGGGCCAGCCCCTGCGCCCGCAAATCGGCGGCCAGGTCGGCGATCATGCGCGGGCGAATCTTCGGCCAGTCGTTGTCGTATTGGTTGTGGATCAACGTCGAGCCGAGATCAAAGATTGCGCCGCGCAGCATGGAAGGATTGCAAAAGGGGAAAGGGGAATTGAGACAACGGATTGAACGGATGAAACGGATAGAAGAAAATATCCGTTCAATCCGTTTCATCCGTTGTCAAGTTCACGGCGCGGGCAAATAATTCCACGGGTTCGGGCGCGAGCCTTGATAGTTCATCTCGAAGTGCAAATGCGGGCCGGTGGAGTTGCCCGTGCTTCCCGCCAGGCCGACGATGTTGCCTTGAAGCACGCTTTGCCCGCAAGAGACGTTCCACTGCGAAAGATGGGCGTACAGCGTTTGCCAGCCGTTGCCGTGATCGACGACGACCATGTTGCCGTAGCCCCAATTGCTCCAACCGGCGAACACGACCACGCCATTGTCGGCGGCGACAATGGTATCGCCAATGGCGGTGGCGAGGTCAATGGCCAGATGCCCGGCCCAATAATCGTTGCCGGATACCCAATGGTGTTGCGCCGGCCAGATGAAGAAGCCTGATCCAATCGCGCCGCCGGTGTAGCCGCCCCCGCATTTGCCCGGACCGGCGTCTACGGGCAAGGTGTTGCGCTGCGTTTTGACGATGCGCGGCACGACGAATTGCACGAACTCGCGTTTGCCGCCCGGCACCACCAACAATTGGCCGGCGGTGAGCTGCGGGTTGTCGGGGTCCAAGTTGTTGCCGGGCCAGTTGACGATGTCCTCCACCGTCACGCCGTAATAATCCGCCAGCACTTTCAAGTTGTCGCCAGGCTGCACGTCGCGCAGGACGCCGTTGACGGGCGGGATGCGCAATTCTTGATCCGGCCTCAGCAAGTGCGGATCATCCTTCAAGATAGGATTGCCCCACACAATAGTTTCCGGTGTGACGCCGAATTTTTCGGCGATGCCAAACAACGTGTCGCCTTTTTGCACCGTGTACACCGTCACTTCTCGGCGCGGGCGGTTGGGAATGTTGGTGTGGATGTCCGCTTGCCGCGTGAGTTCGCCAGAGTCGCCGGAAACGGCGGCCGACACCGGGAACTGGGCGCCGGACACGGAGGCCGCTTCCACCGGCGGCGCGGCGGCCGGCGCCGAGGCTAGGCTCGCCAGATCAACCGCCTTCGGAATCCGATCCAGCAATTGCGAGCGCGTCAGCCAGATGGCAAGGCCGGCCGTGGCGATAAAGATGGCGTGCGTGATGAAGCGGGGCGCGCCCGCGCTCGTGCCAGAGTCAAAAAGATTGGCGATGAATCCAAAAGCGGCCGGCGCGCGCCGGGGTTGCTGAGAAGGGGTTGTGTTAGCCATGATGAAAACGACGGCCGGTGGACGATGGACGAGGCGCTCGTCTCCCGTCGTTCGGCGTTTGTCTAGAATCCGTTTTTGCCAATACCCTCGAGGAACTCGACGTTGTTGGCGGTCTGGCTCATGTTTTGGATGATGGCCTCGGTGGCGTTGGTGATGTCCATGCCGGCGCCGTTGGGCGGCGTGCCGATCATCTGCCCGAACATGCGGCGGATGAGCCACACGCGCGGCGTAATGTCCGGGCCGAGCAGAAGTTCCTCGCGGCGGGTGGAAGAGCGCTCGATGTCGAAGGCCGGGAAGATGCGGCGCTCTTGCAGTTTGCGCGAGAGGTGCAATTCCATATTGCCCGTGCCTTTGAATTCCTCGTAGACCACGTCGTCCATGCGCGAGCCGGTGTCCACCAGACAGGTGGCCACAATGGTCAACGAACCGCCTTCTTCGATGTTGCGCGCCGCGCCGAAAAACTTTTTGGGCGGATACAGCGCGGCGGGGTCGAGGCCGCCGGAGAGGGTGCGGCCCGACGGATTGACCACCAGGTTGTACGCCCGCGCCAGCCGCGTGAGCGAGTCGAGCAGAATCGCCACGTCGCGCCCGCTCTCCACCAGACGCTTGGCGCGCTCCAGCGCCATTTCGGCGACGCGCACGTGCGACTGCATCGGATCGTCAAAGGTGCTGGCGACCACTTCCGCGTCCACCGAGCGATCCATGTCGGTCACTTCTTCCGGGCGCTCGCCGATGAGGGCCACCATGAGATGCACTTCGGGATAATTGCGCGAGATGGCATTCGCCACTTGCTTGAGCACCGTCGTCTTTCCGGCTTTAGGCGGCGAGACGATCAACCCGCGCTGGCCTTTGCCGATGGGGGCAATGAGGTTGAGCAAACGGGTGGCGTACGTGTGGCGGTCGGTTTCGAGATCGAATCGTTCGGTCGGGAAGATCGGGGTGAGGCTTTCAAACGACGGGCGGCGTTTGGCAATTTCGGGGTCAACGCCGTTGACGGCTTCCACGCGGATCAAGCCGTAATATTTTTCCGTCTCTTTCGGCGCGCGCACTTGCCCGATCACCATGTCGCCCGTCCGCAAACCGAAGCGGCGAATTTGCGACTGGCTGACGTAGATGTCGTCGTTGCCGGGCAGGAAATGATCGGAGCGCAGAAAGCCGATGCCGTCTTCCAGAATCTCCAGCACGCCGCCGCGCAGTTCGAGACCGTTCTTTTCCGCGTTGGCGCGCAGGAGGCGGATGATCAGCTCGTCTTTCTTGAGGCGGCTGTAATTGGTGACGCCCCAGTCGGCGGCCATCCCGCGCAGGTCGTCGAGCGACTTGCGCTCCAGTCCGACGATGTCAATGGAGTCTTCTTTTAGTTGTGTCATAGCGCGGCTTCCAGCCGCAACCAAACCTTTCACCGCAGAGAACGCAGAGTTCGCAGAAAAAATACAAGGAAAAACTCGGCGTTCTCTGCGCGCTCTGCGGTGAAAAACTCTTCGCGGTCGTGATAGTCTTTCAAGGGCAATTCTTTAATGAGAACACGCTGTCATCCCGCGGAAGGGCGGGCTATTGGGTTGCAGGGGCAAACTACCGGAGATGTTCAATCATCCTGTCGGATGAGATCGGCAAAGAGGACATTGGCGGTTGATCTGCCGCAGCCCCGACTCTCAATTGAGCGGCGAAATGCAAGTCACAAAAACGGAACCTGTTGGGAATTGGGAGGAATGAACGGCCTTCGGGGAGGAATGCCGCGTTCGGTTAACAACTTGGCGCGATTGTAGCATTGGCGGGAGGATGTGTCAATTGGGCGATTGATACCACAATGGACAGTCACATCGGTCAATCAAACGCTACTTTGGAGAATTGCATCAACTTGTCCAGCCGGTGTTGCGAGATGATCTCGCGCACGGTGCCGGATTTGGAGCGCATGACCAATGAATGCGTGCGCGCGCCGCCGCCGGTGTATTTGACTCCGTCCAGTAGTTCGCCGTCGGTAATGCCGGTGGCGGCGAAGAACACGTTGTCGCCGGCTACCAGGTCTTCAGTAGTCAACACTTTGTTCAGATCGTACCCGAGCTTTTTGCCCCGCGCGATTTCGTCGTCGTTGCGGGGAAAAATCTTTCCCTGAATCTCCCCGCCCATGCTCTTGAGGGCGCAGGCCGATAGCACGCCTTCGGGCGTGCCGCCGATGCCCATCAATAGATCAATTCCGGAATCCGGCCAGGCGGTCATCAAAGCGCCGGCCACGTCGCCGTCCGTTATCAGGCGGATGCGCGCCCCGGCCTTTCGCACTTCGGCGATCAACTCGGTGTGGCGGTCGCGGTCGAGGATCACCACCGTGAGGTCGTTCACGTCGCACCCTTTGGCGCGAGCCACCGAGCGCAAGTTCACGGCCGGCGGCGCTTCGATGTCAATCATGCCTTTGCCCAGCGGGCCGACGGCGATCTTGTTCATGTACACAAACGGGCCGGGGTTCCACATCGTGTGCTGATCCGAGATGGCAACGGTGGAAAGAGAATTGGCGCGGCCTAACGCCAGCAAGCGCGTGCCGTCAATCGGGTCCACGGCAATGTCCAACTCGGGCGGGACGCCCGCGCCCAGCCGCTCGCCGTTGAACAACATCGGCGCTTCGTCCTTTTCACCCTCGCCGATCACCACGACGCCGCTCATCTCTACGCTGTTAAGCACGAGCCGCATGGCGTTGACCGCCGCGGCGTCGCCGCCGATCTTATCGTTGCGCCCCATGAAACGGCCAGCGGCCATCGCCGCCGCTTCGGTGACGCGCACAAGTTCGAGAGCCAGGTTGCGTTCGGGCTGTTCGTTCATAGGGACCCCTGAAATTTATACCGCGGAGATCGCGGAGCGCGCAGAGAGATATGAATATCTCCGCGAACTCTGCGCTCTCAGCGGTTAAGAAAAAGGACGATCACAAAATACGCCAATGGCATCGCCATGATCCACGAGTCGATCCGGTCGAGCAAGCCGCCGTGCGCGCCCAAAATATTACTGGTGTCCTTCACCCCGATCTGCCGTTTGAGCATCGAAATACCGAGATCGCCCAACACACCGACGAGCGCCACGAGCAAACCGATCACCGCGCCCGACCCGGCGCCTACCGCCGAACCGGGGCCGGCGCGGAAACTGCCAATAAAGCCCCAGAAGGCCCCGAAGAAGAGTCCCCACAGCAGGCCGCCGGCGAATCCTTCCCATGTTTTCTTCGGGCTGAGGCGCGGCGACATCAAATGCTTGCCGAATCGAGTCCCGACCGTATACGCGCCGGTGTCCGAAAGCCAGATGGCCGGGAACACGGTCATCACCCACGAGAGTCCGTTTGGCAGTGCGCGCAACAAAACGAAATAGCCGCCCATCCATCCCAAATAAACAATCCCGGCGACCGTGATGGCCCAATCGGCGCCAGAGGCTGGAGCGCCGCGCTCGAAGTCAACGAGATGCCAAGTGGTGGCTAACGTGAGCAGGGCGGCCAGCATGCCGCCGGTGATCAAGCCGGCGTTGGGTTGAAGCGCGGGCCAAAACGTGGGCGCGGCGTGCGCGACAATGAGCAGGAATACCCCGCCGACGATCAGCGGCAAGGCCGGGCGGTAGCCGCCCTTTTTCATCATTAACGAATATTCGTAGGAGGCCGGGATGAAGAAGCACAACAAGACCAGGAAATACCACACGCCGCCCAGGAAAATACTGGCCAGACCCGGCGGAAACAATAGCAGGGATACGATGAGACGGTGTCTGAGCATAACGGGATGAGGGGGTTCGGGATTCCGTCAACGGATGTAACGGATACAACGGATGTTTAAAAAATATCCGTTCAATCCGTTCAATCCGTTGACGAAAAAGCTTACAGGCCGCCGAATCGCCTGCTCCGCCGGGCATATTCTTCCAACGCCAAACGCAATTGCTCTTTGTCAAAGTCCGGCCAGTATACAGGCGTGATGTAATACTCCGAATACGCGCCCTGCCAGATGAGGAAATTGCTCACGCGCACTTCGCCGCTGGTGCGGATGATCAAGTCCGGGTCGGGTTGACCCGCGGTGTACAGGCGGGCGTTGATCGTCTCTTCGGTGATCGATTCCGGCGGCAGGCCTTCGACCACAATGCTTCGCACCGCATCCACGATCTCGCCTCGCCCGCCGTAATTGAAAGCCACGTTGAGAATCAGGCGGTCATTGCATTTCGTCATTTCAATCGCCGCTTTCACTTTCTCGGCAAAGGCCGGCCTCAACCTATCCAGCTTACCAATATGGCGTAGTTGCACGCCGTTGCGGTGCAGGTCGGCCAGTTCGCGGTCAATCACGTCCTCAAAAATGTTCATGAGGCCGTTGACTTCGTCGGCGGGGCGGCGCCAGTTTTCGGTGGAGAAGGCGTAAATGGTGAGGGTGCGAATGCCGAACTCGACGCAGGCTTCGATCACGCGGCGCAAGTTATCGGTTCCGGCCCGGTGCCCGGCCACGCGGGGCAGGCCGCGCTGTTTGGCCCAGCGCCCGTTGCCGTCCATGATAATGGCAACGTGCGCCGGGACAGTTTCGGAGAGGGACGAATCTTTCTGGTTGCTCATCAAATCTGTTTGATCTCTTCTTCTTTCTTCTTTCCGTCGGCATCGATCTGCTCGACGTACTTGTCGGTCAGCTTCTGCAATTCCGTCTCGCCGTGTTTCAAGTCGTCCTCGGAAATCAACTTCTCTTTTTCGAATTCGCGCAGATCGTTATGCACGTCGCGGCGCACGTTGCGCGCGGCAACACGGGCTTCTTCCAGCCGGTGATGCACTACTTTGATCAATTCTTTGCGCCGTTCTTCGGTAAGCGCGGGGATAGCCAGCCGGATCAGCTTGCCGTCGTTGGACGGGTTGAGGCCGAGATCAGAGGCCAGGATCGCTTTTTCGATTGTTTTGATGGAAGTGACATCAAAGGGCTTAATGGTGAGCAGGCGCGGTTCGGGCGCGGAGATGGTAGCCAACTGCATCAACGGGGTGGGCGTGTCGTAGTAATTGACCATCAGCCTTTCTACCAGAGCCGGAGAGGCCCGTCCGGTGCGCACCGTGGCCAGCCCGTCTTCCAGCGAGCGCAGCGCGCCTTTCATTCGATCTTCAGCTTCGTGCAGAGCGTCTTTGACCATAGTCTCTCCCCATGTGTGAATGTGAGATGCCTATAGCATAACGCTATCGGGCAAAAGGGTCAACGGAGGAGCCTCAACGGATTCAACGGATGATCTTTATTAATTTATCCGTTCCATCCGTTTAATCCGTTGACGAATCAACGTGTGATGATAGTCCCCACCGAGTCGCCGCGCACGGCGTGGAGGAGGCTGTCCGCCTGCCACAAATTGAGGACGATGATGGGCATGTCGTGTTCCATGCACAGTGAGATGGCCGTGCTGTCCAGCACGCGCAGCCGTTTATTCAGCGCATCGATGTAACTGATTCGTTCGAAGCGGACGGCGTTGGGGTTTGTATTGGGGTCGGAGTCGTACACGCCGTCCACTTTGGTGGCCTTCACCATGACGTCGGCGTCAATCTCCATAGCGCGAAGCGCGCCGGCGGTGTCGGTAGTGAAGTAGGGGTTGCCGGTGCCGCCGGCGAAAATGACGACCCGGCCTTTTTCTAAATGGCGAATGGCGCGGCGGCGGATGTACGTCTCGGCGATGGCGCGCATTTCAATGGCGGATTGCACGCGGGTCAACACTCCTGCCCGTTCCAGCGCATCCTGCAAAGCCAGCGCGTTCATCACCGTGCCGATCATGCCCATGTGGTCGGCGGTGGCCTGCTCCATGCCGCGCTCGATCCCGTCCCGTCCGCGCCACAGGTTGCCGGCGCCAATCACCACCGCGATTTCGACGCCCTGCTCCTTGACGGCTTTGATTCGCTCGGCGACGAATGCCGCTTCGTCGGGATCAATGCTCGCGCCGCCTGGTTTGGCCAACGCCTCGCCGCCAAGTTTGAGTAGCACGCGTTTGTATTTGAGAGGGGGCATAGCGCTCTCCACAAAAATAACGGGTAACTCTCGTTACCCGTCAATGGTTTTTCATTGTCCCAACTCGTATCGCGCGAAGCGCCGGATGATCATGTTTTCGCCAATGGCGGCGATGGCTTCCTGAACCATCTGGCCGATGGTCTTGCCTTCATCCTTGATGAAAGGCTGGCGGAGCAGGCACACTTCCTCGTAGAATTTTTCGAGACGGCCCTGCGCGATCTTCTCGGCCACGTCCGCCGGTTTGCCGTCGGCCACCGCCAGATCGCGATACTCCGCTTTCGCGGCCTCGAGGTCGGCGGCCGGGATGTCGGCGGCATCAATGTATTTTGGATTAGCCATTGCGATGTGAAGCGCCAGATCGTGCGTGAATTTCTGGAAGGCTTCCGTCTTGGCGACGAAGTCGGTTTCGCAATTCACTTCCACCATCACCGCCAGGCGGTTGCCCTGGTGCACGTACACTTCCACCCGGCCATCTTTCGTCACCCGATCGGCTTTTTTAGCGGCCTTGGCCAAGCCTTTTTCTTTCAGCCAGGCGTTGGCCTTTTCAAAGTCGCCGCCGTTTTGTTCGAGCGCGTTTTTGCAGTCCAGCATAGCCGCGCCGGTGGCCTCGCGCAGTTTCTTTACATCACTCGCAGAAATCGCCATAGACGTTAGGCCTCGACCGGTTCGTCAGTCGGGTTGGCCTCGGCGGCCTGGGGTGCGCCCGCGCCGAACTCCAGTTCGCCGCTCGCCAGTTTGGCCAGCGTGGCCGCGCCGAGCAGAGATTCATCCTGCTCGTCTTTTTCGGCCAGTTCGGCGTATTCGCCGCCCTCACCCTTCTCTGCTTCGCCGCCGTGCGCTTCTTTGAAGGCAGCGCGCCCTTCGATCGCCGCGTCGGCCATGCGAGCCACAATCAATTTGATAGCGCGGATGGCGTCGTCGTTGGCGGGAATGACGTAATCAATGCCCGCCGGGTCGCAGTTGGTGTCCACCAGCGCGACGACCGGCACGCCGAGAATGTTCGCTTCGCGCACGGCGGTATGCTCGTGGCGCACGTCCACTACGAAGATCAAATCCGGCACGGCGCGCATTTCGCGGATGCCGCCCAGTTGGTCTTGGAGTTTGGCGATCTTGCGCGTGATCATCAGCCCCTCTTTCTTGGTGATCAATTCGAATTCGCCGGTGTCGCGGCGTTTTTCGAGGCGCTTCAATTCGTCAATGCGGTCTTTCATCGTGCGCCAGTTAGTGATCATGCCGCCCAGCCAGCGGTTGGTGACGAACGGCATGCCGCAGCGCTCGGCCTCTTTGCCGACGGCCTCCTGCGCCTGACGCTTGGTGCCCACGAACAAAATCGCGCCGCCTTTGGCCGCGGTGTCGCGGACAAGGTTGTAGCACTGCTCCAACGAGGACATCGTTTGTTGCAGGTCAATGATGTGAATCCCGTTGCGTTCGGTGAAGATGTAGGGCTTCATTTTGGGGTGCCACTTTTTGGTGCGATGCCCAAAGTGCACACCCGTTTCGAGCAGGGACTTCATAGAGATGACGGCCATTGAGGAAACTCCTTTTCGTTTTAGTCGTCCGCCCCCGTCATTCTTCGCCGGAACTGTCGGCCAACACAGCACGACCGGCAAAGTCGGAGAGGCGTGAAAATTTCCCGTAAAGCCGGGATAGGCTGGCGTCCGAGTCAATTCGCCCTGACGCCGGGGGCAAATAATACCACAGGCAGGAGGGGTCGGCAAGGGAT
>CAYYCF010000002.1:0-29572 GCA_964470235.1 uncultured Anaerolineales bacterium
AAGTCGTCGTCGTCAACTTCTGGGCCTCGTGGTGCAAACCGTGCGAGCAGGAAGCGCGCGACCTTGAAGCCTTCTATCGCGACTACAAAGATCGCGGCGTCATTCTCATTGGCGTGGATTACGTGGACACCGAAACCGAGGCCCGCGCCTATCTAAAAAAATTCGACATCACTTATCCCAACGGCCCCGACCTCGGCACGCGCATCTCGCAAGCCTACCGCATCAAGGGCGTGCCGGAAACGTACATCATTGACCAGAGCGGCCAACTCGTCACCAACATTATCGGCCCGACGACGAAGGAAGACTTGGCAAAGATTGTCGAACCACTGTTAAAATGACTCGTGAGGCGTGACCCGTGAGTCATTCACGCATCACGCCTCACGAGTCACGTATCAAACAAACCACACTTCATTCATGGACCTCGGCTCCCTCCTCCTCTCTCTCGCCCTCCTCATCCTGGTCGCCGCATTCGTGGCGCGGCCTTTGATGGACAAACGCCGCCGCTCGAACGGCCCGGCTCCGGCGGATGAGCTTGTAGCCCGGCGCGAAGCCGTGTTGATCGAATTGCGTGATCTCGACTTTGACCACGGCACCGGCAAAGTGAACGACGACGATTACGCGGCGCAGCGCGCCAGGCTCGTCGCCAACGGCGCGGAAGTTCTGCGCCAATTGGCCGCGCTCAAGCCGCCATCGCCCGCCCGCGCCGGCGAGTCCGGTTCGTACGGGTCTCAGAGCCGCCCCGACATTGACGACGACCTCGAAAAACTGATCGCCGCCCGCAGGCAAGTTCGCCGGCCCGCGCCCGGCGGAAAGTTCTGTCCCAACTGCGGCAACCCCGTTCACCCTGGCGACAAATTCTGCGCCACCTGCGGCCACAACATCACCACCACGCAGGAGGCGGCATGAAAGGCTTTTTGTTTTCTGGTCCCTTTCCGGAATCAACGGGACACTCTGCACCGCGAAGACGCCAAGAGCGCAAAGTGTTTGAAAAAACTTGGCGTCCTTCGCGGCTTCGCGGTTCAATTTCTGCCAAAATCCTTGCGCTCTCTGCGGCGGGAATAATCCTCGCCGCTTGCTCACTCGCCGGGGACGTGACCCCGCCGCCCGGCTTTGAATCGTCAAACGCCAACGCTCCCGCCGACATTAACCCGGTCCCTACGTCTGCCCCGCCGATAGCCCCCGACTCCGGTTTAGGCTACCCTTCATTCACTCCCTCCGTCGCCGAAGGCGCGTTCCTTTACGCGCAGAACTGCACGCGCTGTCACGGCGCCGGCGGCGCGGGCGACGGCGAACTGGCGAGCCAGATTCAATTTCCGCTGCCGGACCTCACCACGCCCGACCTGGCGCGCGCTACCACCCCGGCCAACTGGTTCTCGATCATCACGGACGGCAATATTGACCGCGTGATGCCGCCGTGGCGCGAAAAGCTGACGGAGACCGAGCGTTGGAATCTCGTCGCTTACCTTTATTCCCTCAGCGCCCCGCAGATTGAAACCGGCCGGCAAACTTACGCCGCCAGCTGCGCCAACTGTCACGGTGAGAACGGACAGGGCGACGGCAAAGACGCCGCCGCGCCGATCCCCGATTTCACCGATCAGAAATACATGGCCTCAAAGTCGGACGATGACTTTTACGCCGCGATCACACAAGGCCTCAACGGCGCGCACGCGTACGCCGACACGTTAACCGACGACGAGCGTTGGGCCGTTTCCGATCTCGTGCGATCATTTTCCTTCGACACGACCGCGCTGGCCGTCTCGTCCGGCACGGTCACCGGCACGCTCACCAACGGCACGCCAGGCGCCAGCGCGCCGGACGGTCAAGCGGTCGTCCTGCACCTCTTTGACAATTTTCAGGAGACCGACGCAATCACCACCACCACGCAAAGCGGCGGCGCGTTCTCATTTGCCGACGTGGCCTTCCCCCCCGGACGCGCGCTCATTCTCAGCATTGATTACGGCGGCGTGGTCTACGTTTCCGATGTCGTGTCGCCTTCGTCGGGGCAGACGACGTATGATCTGCCGGTGCGGGTTTTCGAGTCCACGTCCGATCCCTCCGCTATTGGCGTGGATCGCATGCACGTTATTTTTGATTTTCAGAACGACCTGGTGCAAGTAGCCGAACTATTCATCATCGGCAACAACGGCGACGCCACGTTCGCCGCCCCCCATTCCGGCGCGCCCACGGTGAGCTTCGCCTTGCCCGCTGGCTACGGCGATCTTGCATTTCAAGACGGCGCCATCGGCGACCGCTATCTGCAAACCGCCGACGGCTTCGCCGATACCGAGCCGATCCGCCCAGGCCAATCCAGCCAACAGATTCTGGTTTCGTTCACTCTGCCTTACACCGACGCCTTGACCTTCGCGCAGAAAATTTCTTACCCGACGACCGACGTTACCATTCTGCTGCCCGATAACGGCGTAGCGCTGAGCGGCAGCGGCATCGGTGATCAGGGCGTGCGCGACGTGCAGGGCGCAAAGTATCACACCTATTCCGCCGCAGGCCTCCGGGCGAATGACGTATTCGCCTTCGACCTCAAAGGCCAACCGTCGCTGTCGGCCTTGCCTCAAACCGCCGCCGCCCATGCCGCCGCAGTGACATTCGATGCGCGGAGCGCCATCGTCGGCGGCATCGCCCTCGCGCTGGCAGTTGCCCTCGTCGTCTATTGGCAAATGCAACGCCGCCAAATATCCGTAGGCGCGGTTGTCAACCGCGGTAGCCGCGACACCGGCGACGACCGCGATCGTCTGCTCGATCAAATCGCCGCCCTCGACGATCGTTTCGAAGCGGGTGGCATTTCCGAATCCGAGTATCGCGCCCGGCGGGAGAAGTTGAAGGGAAGATTGAAGAAGCTGGTTCACCACAGAGACACGGAGAACACAGAGAAAGAATAGAAAACTCCGTGCGCTCTGTGTCTCTGTGGTAAAAAATGATCGAACTTCGTGCCCTCACAAAATCATTCGGCCTCCGCCCCGTTCTGCGCGGCGTCAATCTCACCGTGCAGAACGGCGAGTTCGTCGCCCTCATGGGACCCAACGGCGCCGGCAAGACCACACTGCTGCGCATTGTCGCCTCCCTCAGCCGCCCAACCTTTGGCGGCGTGCGCGTGGGCGGCTTTGATCTGCCCTCGCAAGCGGACGAGGCGCGGCGCGCTATCGGCGTGGTATCGCATTTGCCGCTTCTGTACGGCGACCTCACCGCCGAAGAAAATTTGTTTTTTTACGGGCGGATGTACGGCGTGCCGGATCTTGCGGCGCGGGTGAGCGAAGTGCTGGAGCAGGTCGGGCTGAGCAAACGGCGGCGCGATCTGGTGCGGGCGTTTTCGCGCGGCATGACTCAACGGCTGGCCATCGCCCGCGCCATTCTCCATTCGCCCGACATCATGCTGTTCGACGAACCGTATACCGGACTCGACCAAGACGCCAGCGCCAGGCTCGATACTATTCTAAAGACCGTCGCCGCGCGCGGGCGCACCGTGCTGATGATCTCGCACGATCTGGCGCACGCGTTGGCGCTGGCGGATCGGGTGGCGATTCTCTCGCGCGGCAAAATTGCCTACGACGCCCCGACGGCGGGCTTGAATCCAAAGCAGTTTGCCGATGCCTATAAAGAATATACGCAGTGACAATTCATTATGGGTCCCTGTAACTGCTCACGGCTAGAGCGAGACAAGCGCCCTGAGCGAAGCGCCGCGCCGTTTGCGGCGCGAAGTCGAAGGGTGCGGGTCACTCCCAATTATCGCGTCCTTCAACTGCGCGGCAGAAGGACACTGCCGCTCCGTTCAGGACGCTTGGTCATGAGCAGTTACGAATCCCTGAACCGCGAAGGACGCCAAGAACGCAAAGTTTTCACGTGTCTTTGCGCCCTTTGCGTCTTCGCGGTGAATCATGCGCGGTGATGGCAGCTTACTTTCGCGCTACCCTGGCCATCGTTCGCAAAGACCTCGCCGCCGAAATGCGGAGCCGAGAACTGATCAGCGCCATGCTGGTCTTCTCGCTGTTGGTGGTGTTGATCTTCAATTTCGCTCTCGAACTCGACCGCGCCGCGCGCGAGAACGTGGGCGCGGGCGTGCTGTGGGTAACGTTTACTTTCGCCGGAACGCTCGGATTGAACCGGGCCTTCGCCGCCGAAAAGGATCGCGGTTCGCTCGACGGCTTGCTCCTGGCGCCGGTGGATCGCACGGTGATATTTTTCGGCAAGTTGGTCGGCACGCTGGTATTCATGCTGATCGTCGAAGCCATCGTCATTCCGGTGTTCAGCATCCTTTACGGCATTTCACTTTTCCAGCCTTTGCTGTTGGTTGTCGTGCTTCTTGGCACGTTAGGCTACGCCGCCGTCGGCACGCTGCTGGCGTCCATGGCGGTGCAGACCCGCACGCGCGACGTGATGCTGCCCATTCTGCTCTTTCCGGTGACCGTGCCGGTCGTCGTCGCCTCGGTCAAGGCCAGCGTGGGCATCCTCACCGCCGCCGGCTGGAGCGATATTGCGCTGTGGTTCAACATGTTGATCGTGTATGATGTGATCTTCCTCGCCGTGGCATACATGGTATTTGATTACGTGGTCGAGGAATAGTACGGAGGCTCAAATTGGAAAACGAAGCGCCCGTCGGGAACGACACCCCCGCCAACAATTCACAACCGGCCAGCGTTCAACCGCCCACCGAACACAAAGCCGCCGCCATTCTGATCGGCCCGATCATTGTTCAGTCGTTTAGCACGCCCATCGTCGGCGCGATCATGTTGATCGCCGGACTGTTGATCGGCTACTTTGGCCGGCCGCTGGTCGCGGCGCAACTCGCGCCTACCCCGACGGCGATCCCCGCCGCAGCGCAGTCGGATAGCCAAGCCGAGTCCCGCGCCCTGCTCATGCAATCCTTGATCGCCAAAACGGATCACTTTCAAGGCAAAGAGGACGCGCCGGTCGTCATGCTGGAATTCAGCGACTTCCAGTGACCGTACTGCGGGCGATTCGCCGCTGGCGCGGGGCGTCAGATTTATCAACAGTACGTTGAAACAGGGTTAGTACGGTTCGGGTATCAGCATTTTGCATTTTTGGGGACGGAGTCGCAATGGGCCGCCGAGGCCAGCGAGTGCGCGTCGGATCAAGACGCCTTCTGGGAATATCACGATCTATTGTTCGCAAAACAGTCGGGGGAAAACGGCGGCGCGTTCGGCAAAGAGAATCTCAAACAGTTCGCCGCAGAACTCAGGTTGAACACCGGCGCCTTCGACGAATGTCTCGACAGCGGCCAGCACGCGGCGGCAGTCAAAAGCCAAACCGAGTATTTGCGATCGCTCGGCGTGTCCAGCACGCCCACGTTCTTGATCAACGGCCAGCCGGTTATCGGCGCAGAGTCGTTTGAAGCGTTTCAGAAAATCATCGAACAAGAATTAAACAAGTAAGTTGACCTCACAGGAGCCACGCATGCCAACCTCTTCCCCTCGCGCACTGAAAACCCTCAACATCGTCACCGCCGTTATGGCCCTCGTCGCGCTCGGCATGGTGTTCTTCTATGCGCCGCGCGAAGCCGTGATGGGCGAAGCCCAACGCATTTTCTATTTTCACGTGTCGTCGGCCTGGGTGAGCTTCGTCGCCTTCTTCGTCACGCTCGTCGCCGGGATCGCCTTCCTGCGGACGGCCGATCATAAATGGGATCGGGTGGCGTTGTCGTCGGTCGAGGTAGGGATGACCTTTGCCATGATGACACTGCTCAGCGGCATGTTGTGGGCCCGCCCGATCTGGAATGCCTGGTGGACGTGGGACCCGCGCCTGACCACGTTCAGCATTCTGCTGTTGATCTACTTTGCCTATCTCATGCTAAGGGAAGGCATCGAAGACCCCGACCGCCGCGCCCGATTCGCCTCGGTGTACGGCATCGTCGGCTTCATCAGCGTGCCGATTACCTTTTTCTCGATTCGCTTCTGGCGGACGATTCATCCGGTGGTCATCGGCTCCGGCGACCCCTCGGCCAAAGGCTCCTTCAACATGGAGCCGCAGATGCTGCAGACGTTGTTGTTCAGCATCGCCTTCTTCACCGTGCTGTACGCCACGCTGATGTGGCACCGCCTGCGGTTGGAGAGCTTCGCCGGTTACGTCGAGCAACTCAAGGCCAAGTTCACTTCAGCCTAAGCTCACCGCCGAGATTGCGGAGAACGCCGAGATTATTTTTCTCCCCGCGCTCTCCGCAGACTCTGCGGTAGAACAAACAACATGCTACTAGCCCCCTTTTTCCAAACTCCCGACACGTCCGGCTACATGATCGCCGGATACATTGTCTTTGTTTCATTCCCGATTCTGTTTATTGTCAGCCTGTTTTTCCGCCGAAGGAATCTTGAAAAAGACGAAGCGAACATCAAGAGCTTGAGCGAAGACGAAGCGAAATAAAAAGACCGGCGCGGTCTTCAAGACCGCGTCGGTCGATTCCGATGCAAGTAAGAATCCACTACACCCGCCTCGGCGGCGAGACAGATATTTACACCGAGGGGCTGGTCGAGGACAACGGGACTCGGCTGAAGACGCTCACGGTTCTGCCGCCCGATGTCAGCGCGCAACTGTCTCAACGATATCGCAGGAACGGCCTGATCGCACAAGAGCAGTCCATTCGTTCCCTCTCCAAAAATCATTTTTACGACGAGTATTTCAGCGTGATGGAACTGCGCGACCGCGCGGGCGATCTGCTCGGCTATTATTGTGACATCACTACACCGCTGCAAAAGACCGGCGGCGAGTATTTCATCAGCGATCTGTTTTTGGATTTGTGGATCGCGCCTGACGGCTCAATGCGCGAATTCGATTGGGATGAATTGGAAGACGCTTTCCGCAAGGGGCTGATCTCTTCCGAATTGAAAGAAAAGGCCGTCAGCGTTTTTGAAAGACTCAAAGCCGAAACGGCAGAAGGTATTTTCCCCGCCAAGCACGTCCTCTGATCGATTGATTATCGAACCTCGAAAACGCCGCCCCGCGCCCGCGGCGTACGCTTCATCACGACATTCGCGCCCATGCCGCGTCAGGTGTCAGTTCTGTCCCCATGCTATAATCCTCCGAATTCGCGCAGACTTCGCCTGATTCACAGGAGGCCGACATGGTTGCTCCCCTCACCGTCGCCGACGAACGCGGCTTGCGAGGCCACAGCCTCGACACGCAACTGCGGCAAGTGTTTTACGGCCTGCCACCGGAAAAAGTGAGAGAAATGGCCGGGCAAGTGACGGTCGAAGCCGGAAGGCGGCGGCTGGTGTACGTCCGCGAGGGGAAGGAAGAAGTGATTAATATTCTTCTGCGCCCCATCGTCGTCATGCGCGATCAAGCCACCTACTTTCACGTCGCTTCGCTCGCTCTGCTCAACGCCCTCAAACGCCTGCCCGATCTCTACTTGCATGACTTCGACGTGCGCGAAGCTATCCCGCTCACGCCCGATGAAGAGAAATGGCTGTTGGAAAACTGGCGCAAGAGTCACCACGAGAACAACCCGGTGTTTGGCCGCCTGGATGCGGTGGTGGATTTTACGACCGCGATGTGGAAGGAGTCGCTGAAGTTCGTCGAGCCGAACTTGTCGGGGATTGGCGGCATACATCTAATCCCAAACTGCGATCAAGTGCTGGCCGACGTGGTGATCCCCATGCTGGAGGAGGCCGCCCCCGATTTGCAGCTCGAACCCGGCCCCGACCTGCGTGATATGTTCCTGCAAGAAATGACGGATCACCTGGAAGCCATTGGCCGGGCGGGCGGCACGATCTGCTTCATCGATCCGAAATATGCCGAAGACGGAATCGCCGAACTCGATCCCTTGATCGAATACTTCCACCAAACTCAACCGGAGACAAAAATCGTCCACGCCGATCCGTCCGAGTTGTACGTGCGCAGCGGCGACGTGTGGTACGAGGACACCAAAGTGGATTTGGGCTACCGCGATTACGAGGTGCGCGACCTGATCGAGATGGAGAAAGTGGAGGGGCTGGACATCAAGCCGATGAAGATTCTCTTCCGCGAGAACCGGATCGTGTCCTCGCTGGTCGGCGACTTTGACCACAAATCCACGTGGGAAGTGCTGACCGACCCGCGCTTCACCGAAAAATACTTCACCGCCGAAGACCGCCATTATTTCAAACGGCACGTCCTCTGGACCCGCACGATGAGGGAGCGCCGCACTACCGACCCCGAAGGCGAAACGATAGACTTGCTCGACTTCACTCGCAGGAATCAAGACATTCTGGTGATCAAACCCAATCGATCTTACGGCGGCGACCGTGTTCTGCTCGGACCCTCGGTGAGCGAGGGTGAGTGGGGGGCCGCTATCGAGGAGTCGTTGTCGGGCGAGGAATCGTGGGTGGTTCAGCGGTTGGCGCGCATCAGCGTCAACGAGTTTCCGGTGGTCGCGCCCGACGGCTCCGTATCCACCGAACCGTTTTATACCGTGATGGGTTTTGCGCCCACCAAGTACGGCGTGGCCGTGCTGGGGCGCGCCTCGCAAAAGCAAGTGGTCAACGTGGCTCAGCGCGGCGGCATGTGTTCGGTCCTCATCGGGCGGCACCACAAGGCGTTGCACGGGCCAAGATGAATGATGAGTGATGAATGCGGAACGATGAATATCTATTCCGCATTCATCATTCCGCATTCATCATTCCACATTCGCACATGCTCGGCGAATCACGAATCAAATCCCTGCTGGAAACAGCCCTGTCGCTTTCCACCGCCGACGAGACTGAAGTCTCGCTCACGGCAGTGGACGACGCCACCACGCGCTTCGACAACAACGCCATTCATCAGAACGTCGCCGAGACCGACGCCGTGCTCGAAGTGCGCGCCGTCATCGGGCGGCGCGTTGGCACGGCCAGCACCAACCATTTTGCGCCGGACTCTTTGGCGCGGGTGGTCGAAATGGCAGGCGAGGCCGCGCGCTATCAACCGGAAAGCGAAGACTTCGTCGGTCTGCCGGAACCACGCCCGATCCAAAGAGTCAATTCATTCGACGAGGCCGTGGCCGCCGCCTCGCGGTCGCCCGAACTTCGGGCGCGCGTGGTCAGCGGACTCTGCCAGGCCGCCGCCGGCGCGTCTGCCCTCGCCGCCGGGGCCTACGCCACCGCCGCCGCAGAGACCGCTATCGCCAATTCGCGCGGCGTGTGGGCGTATCATCCCTCCACATCGGTAGAACTGACTTTGGTCGTCGCTTGCGAAGATGGATCGGGGTACACGCACGGCACGTCGTGGCGATTGGATCGGGTTGACACGGAGGCGCTTGGCGCAGAGGCGATCCAACGCGCGCTGGCCTCTCGCCATCCGCGCCGCCTCCCGCCGGGCGAGTATCCGGTCATCCTCGAGCCGTATGCCGTGGTGGACATCGTCGAACAGTTGGCGGCCGAAGGCATGGGCGCGCTGGCCGTGCAAGAGGGACGCAGTTGGATGAACGGGCGAATGGGCAAGCGGACGCTCTCGCCGTTGATTTCAATTTGGGATGACGGCCTCGATCTCGAAGGCGAACCGCAACCGTTTGATTGCGAAGGCGTTCCGAAAGAGCGCGTGGACATTGTGAACGCCGGTGTGCCGACCGCGCCCGTGTACGACACCCACACCGCCGCCCGCGAACCTGGGCAACTCTCCACCGGGCACGCGCAGCCGATGGACGAAGACTGGGACGGCCCGATGCCGGGCAATTTGCATTTGGCTCCCGGCGACTCGTCGGTGCAAGAAATGATCAGCGCCACGCGGCGCGGGTTGTACATCACGCGCTTCTGGTACACCAACATCGTGGCCGACCGCGATTGCGTGCTCACCGGCACCACGCGCGATGCCGCATTCTTGATCGAGCGCGGCGAGATCGTCTGCCCGGTGCAGGCCTCGCGCTTCACACAAGGATTGATCCCGGCGCTTAAAAACGTCGCCGCCGTCGGTCGCGAGTCGCGGCCCATTGGCGGCTTCTACGGCAGTCACCGATTACCGGCGGTGAAGTTAGAGAGCTTCAGGTTTACGGGGTAACTCCCTCCCCCGTCGGGTGTATACTCCTCAGCCGATGATCTACCTCGGCATTGATCCCACCGCCGGACGCCGCCCGCTTAACTATGCCCTCCTCGACGACTCGCTCGCGCTCCTGGCCGAAGGCACAGGCCAGCCGGCCGATCTGCTCAAACTGATCGCGCCCTACCCCGACATCGTCTGCGCCGTTGATGCGCCGAGCCTGCCGAACCAAGGTTTGATGGCCGACCCCGCCGTGCGCGCTCGTTTGGGCCTGCCGCCGAAAACCGAAACGTGGGCGCAGTATCGGGTGTGTGAATACGAACTGCGACGGCGCAATATCAAGCTATACAACACTCCGGCGCATACCGCAAAAGCGCCGGCCTGGATGAAGGCCGGATGGAAACTGTACGATCAACTCCGCGCCGCCGGATTCCAAACCTACCCCGCCTCCGCGCCGCGAATTTTTTTTGAAGCGCACCCGCACGCCACTTTCGCCGTGCGGCTGGGCGTCCTGCCATACGACAAAGCCACCCTCGAAGGCAGACTGCAACGGCAGCTTCTGCTGTATGACGAAGGAGTTGGCGTGCCGGACGCAATGGAGTTTTTTGAAGAGATCACGCGACATCGGATATTGCAGGGCGCGATCAACCTGAACGGCCTCCGCACCCACGACCAGCTTGACGCCCTGGCCTCGGCCCTCACCGCCCATTACGCCCACACCCGTCCCCACCAGATCACCCTCGTCGGCGATCCTACCGATGGGCAGATTGTGGTGCCGACGAATGAGTTGAAAGAACGATATTCGTAAATCCCAAATCCCAAGCCCCAAATCCCAAGCGCGAGCGCCTTTCCGAAAACTCGCACCTTCGAGATTTGACGTTTGGGATTTGGAAGTTGGGATTTGGGATTTTTTCTATGCGCCTCCACTACACCCTCCACTCTCCCCAACTTCAAAACACCGTCGTCCTCTTGCACGGCATGGGGTCGTGCGGAGAGGATTGGGCATTGCAGATTCCGGCGCTGGCAGAGCATTACCGCGTGGTCACGCCCGAGATGCGCGGGCACGGCCAGAGCGACAAGCCGCCCGGCCCTTACAGTATCGCGCACATGGCCGACGATGTCATCGAATTGATGGACGAGTTGAAAATTGAATCGGCGCACGTGGCCGGTCTTTCGATGGGCGGGTGCATCGCGTTGCAGCTCGCCATTGCCCATGCGAATCGAGTCCGCAGCGCCGTGATCGTCAACAGTTTTGCCAAAGCCCGCCCGGCCGGGTGGCGCGGCGTTCTCCGCTTCCTCAACCGCATTTGGTCGTTGAACTTCGGCACAATGGAAGATGTGGCCGAGCCGGTCGCCCGTTCCATGTTCCCGAAACCGGAGCAGGCTGAACTGCGCCGTATTGCGCTGGAGCGCATAGCCGGCAACCCCAAGGAACAGTATCGCTCCATCTTGAGCGCCGTCGTGCGGTTCAACGCCCTGCCCCATCTCAATCAAATTAAATGCCAGGTGCTGATCGTCGCCGGAGAGCGCGATCTCACCGTGCCACTGCCGCCCAAACGGGAGCTGCATCGCAAACTCCCAGGCTCCGAATTTGTCCTCATCTCCGATTCCGGCCACGCCACGCCGGTAGACCAGCCGGAGAAATTCAACGAGGCTTTGCTGGACTTCATTGGCCGTAATTAAAAAAATCCCAAATCCCAATTTCTGAATCCCAAGAAATTCTTTTGGGATTTGGTTTTTGGGATTTGGGATTTGGGATTTGGACGCGGCGTCGCCGTGTCCGCGTCTAATTCACGTGCTTCGCGTATTTCACCGCGTCGTTGAGTTTGTTGAGCGTCTCGTCCACATCCTGCTCCGAGTGCGCTTCGCACATGAAGAGCGGCTCGCGCCCGTCCGGCTCGTATTCCACGCCGAACTCGGCCATGCGATCGGCGATCTTTTCAAACAGCCCGACGTTGCAATTCACCGCATCGCGGAAGTCTCTGATCTTGTCCGTCTTCGGCTCCAGCATAAAACCGAACATGGCCGGATGGCCGGTGAAAACATGCGGCACTCCGGCCTCGGTGAATACTTCACCCATGCCGGCCATCAAACGAGCGCCGCGCTTGTTGACCGTGTCCAACGCGGGCGTAGTTTCCAGAATTTCCAGCGTGGCCGCCGCCGCCGCCGTGCCCACCACGTTGCCGCAGTACGTGCCGCCGTGCGCCACCTGGCCCGGGGCGATGATGTCCATGATCTCCGCCGCGCCGCCAATGGCCGCAATGGGGAAGCCGTTGCCCAGGCTTTTCGCATACGTGTAAAGATCGGCCTTCACGCCAAAGAACTCGGTGGCGCCGCCCTTGGCAATTCGGAAGCCGGTCTTCACTTCGTCCATGACCATCACAACACCGTATTGCGTGCACAGCTTGCGAATGAGTTCCAGGAAGCCTGGCTCCGGCATCACTCCGGCCACGTTGCCCAGCATCGGCTCGATCATGATGGCGGCCGCTTCGTGCGCGTGATCCTTCATCATGCGTTCCAGCCCCTCGAAATCGTTGAAGCGCGTGATGAGAGTCAAGGCGCAGGTGCTGCCGGGCATGCCCGAAGTGAGCGCAATCGGCAGCGGGCTGCGCGGCGACCCCATCACCTGGGAAGGCATGTTGGCGGTTGACCACATCACGTAATCGGACGAACCGTGATACGCGCCTTCGAACTTGATCACTTTCTCGCGGTTGGTGTACGCCCGCGCCAGCCGCATGGCGGTCATCGTCGCTTCCGAGCCGGAATTGGCAAAGCGGACTTTCTGCACGCCGGAGCACATGCGGATGATGCGCTCGGCGGCTTCTGTTTCAAACGGGTGTGTGTGCGCGTAAATAGTGCCGTCGTCAATGGCCTGCTTCACGCGCTCGTTGACGCGCCGGTCGGCGTGGCCGAGGATAATCGGGCCATAGGCCAGCCGGTAATCTATGTACCGGTTGCCATCCATGTCCCAGAGATAAGCGCCCTCACCGCGTTTGATCACTTTGGTATTTTCCCCGGCGTAACGAAAATTCGAGGTGACGCCCAAGGGCATCACTTTGAGCGCTTGCTTATAGGCGGCCCGGGTCTGTGTATACGTGCGAACCATGATATTCTCCCTTTAGCTTTCTCAGTAACACCAACCACAACAACTCTAGCGAAGCAGAGCAGGTGTAATGCGTCAACACTCCGCTGGTGTGCGGACTGGCATTTTCGTTCTATTCGATTGGGTGGTTTAGATTGAGTCGAGCGAAAAGACAGGCAGTGAGGACACTGCGCGGGGGAGACTATCAGCCGTCACCGGTGGTCCAGTTCTTTCGCGCAAAATCGCGGTGAACAAGTGGGCCGCCAAATAGGACTATCAAGATGTCACGCTCTCTTTACAGACAGTTAACCTGCCCGTGTGAAAAACTCTATGACTATTGTATTCGCAAAAAAATATAAAGCAACTTTTCGTTAGGTTACGGTCAACGCAGTTTGATTCAACGCCGAGCTAACACCACTAATGGGGAGGCAATTTCAGTTGTGACAGTAATTCAGGTCGAAAACGCAACAAAAATTTTCCGGATCAATCAAAAAGACCCCGGAATCGCCGGCGCTATCAAGGCGCTCTTTCGCCCTCATTATCAAGATAAGGTCGCCGTAGATCGCATCAGCTTCACCGTCGAACCTGGCGAAGTGGTCGGCTACATCGGCGTCAACGGCGCCGGCAAGTCCACTACGATCAAGATGCTCACCGGAATCCTTCTGCCCTCTGCCGGGGCGATTCGCGTGCTGGGCCGCGACCCGCACCGCGAACGTGTGCCTAATGCCAGGCAGATTGGCGTAGTATTCGGCCAGCGCACGCAGTTGTGGTGGGACCTGGCGCTGATCGAATCGCTCAACCTGATCGCCCAGATTTACGAAATTGATCCCGCACAGTATAAACGGCGGCTGGAACAGTTTTCCGAGACTTTGGAGCTGACCGAACTGTTGCGCGTGCCTATTCGAAATATGTCGCTCGGACAGAAGATGCGCGCCGAATTGGCCGCCACCCTGATCCACGAACCGGCGATCATTTATCTTGACGAGCCGACCATCGGCCTGGACCTCATTGTCAAAGAGCGCATCCGCGACTTCATCAAACAACAGAATCAGGATAAGGGAACGACGGTGATCCTGACCACCCACGATTTGGGCGACATCGAGCAGTTGTGCCAGCGGGTGATCATCATCGACTCGGGCAAATTGATCTACGACGGGCCGATCAGCACCATCAAAGATCGCTTTGGCAAATACCGCGAGATCGCGTTCGAGACCGCCGGTCCGGTGGGGACGATTGCATTGCCGCCTGGCGCGGAAACGGTTGCGGCGGAAGCGCGCAAGCTCGTCGTGCGGTTCGACCGCACCGCCGCCACCGCCAGTCAGGTCGCCGCGTCCCTCATGGAGCAAATCGAAGTCGTGGATTTTTCTTTGGCCGAGCCCGATCTCGCTTCTATCATCAAACAGATTTACGGCGGCGCGCTGCGCGGGGAGGCTGCCGCGTGATCCGATCCCTCCGCCGCGCCGTGAACGTGTATCGCGCCTTTGCCGCGATGACGCCGAAGCTCTACCTGGCTTACAGCCTTTGGGTGTGGATGGAATTCTTCGCGCAGATTCTATCCATGACCATCTTCGCCTCCTTCTGGAGGGCAGTGTATGCCCCGGGCCAAACACTCGGCGGCTTGAGCCTGCAGCAGACGTTGAACTATATTTTGTTGGCGCAGATTATGCTGCCGTTGGTTGAAACACGGTTGATTTTCCGTTTCGGTTCGATGATTCGCTCCGGCGAGCTGGCGGTCGAACTGGTGAGGCCGGTTGATCTGGAAGGGCGTCATTACGCCGAAGGCGTGGCCGGGCTGGCGCTCTTCCTTCTCTTCAAGTCGCCCTTGGCGATCATCGGCTGGCTGTTCTTCGGCCTGCAATTGCCAAGCGACCCCGCCGTGTGGGCCGCCTTTGCGCTCTCTCTGCTGTTAGGCCACGCCGTGATCTTTTGCTTCGATTGGATATTTGCGTGCCTGGCGTTCTACAGCACCGAAACGTGGGGATTGAGCGTGGTGCGGATAGGGGTGGCGACGTTTTTCAGCGGCGCGCTGGTGCCATTGGCGATGATGCCAGGCTGGTTGCGCGCAATCGCCAATGCGCTCCCGTTTGCGCAAGCGCTGTCCGTTCCGGTGTCGCTTCTCGGCGGCATCACGCCCGTATCAGACGCGCCGCGCGTTTGGTTGGCGCAAGCGCTGTGGCTGATCGGATTGGGGCTTTTGTCGCGGACGGTTTTCAATGTCGCCGTGAAAAAGGTCACCGTGCAGGGAGGGTGAATCATCAGGCGTGTGGGTCTTAACACCTGCCGGGCTTGGGGCAAAGAAATGCGTCGCTACTTTGTTTTGTATCAACACTTCCTCATCCAACGTTTAAAAATCCTGATGGAATACCGCGTCAATTTTTTCATTGGCGCGGCATCCACCGTCATCTTGCAAGCGGCCGGACTGCTCACCCTTTGGGTTGTCATGCGGCAAATCCAGGATTTGAACGGCTGGAGCTTCGACGAAGTGTTGCTGATTTACGGATTGCTCACGCTGGCGAAGAGCATCAACCACATGTTCGCCGACAACCTGTGGACCATCGGATGGAATTACGTCCGCAGCGGCGACTTTGACCGCTTCCTCGTCCGTCCGATTGATCCGCTTTTTCATTTGTTGGCCGACCGATTCTGCCACGATGGTATTGGAAATTTTCTGGTAGGCGCGGCCCTGGTCGCTAAATCGTCTGCCGCGCTCGGCATCGCCTGGACGCCGTACCGCCTCTCATATCTCGCCCTCGCGGTGCTAAGCGGCGGCGCTATTTTCATCGCTTTGAACTTGATCACGGCCACATCGGCCTTTTGGATCATTGAATCGATCCCGGTGACACAAATCGTTTTCAACACGCACGAATTCGCCAAATATCCGCTGACGATTTATCACCGGAGCATCGGCCTGTTGATGACTTGGTTGATTCCGTATGGGTTTGCGTCGTTTTATCCGGCCAATTACCTGCTGGGGCGCGACGTAAGCCTGTTGGCTTGGATCGGCCCGGTCATGGCGCTGGCACTTTTGTTCTTGAGTTATCGCGTGTGGCTCATCGGCTTGCGGCATTACAGCGGTACCGGGTCGTAAAGACGTTGCAAAAGGAGTCTGCGGCGCAGCATCTCTACTGACCGTGAGGTAGGCGACGCGCATTCAAGTAGGTCGGGGCGCGCATCGGGATATATTTTAAGGACGAGATCGTTGACTCGTTGCGCTAAAGCGTTATATAGTTCGATCACGAACGAAAGCCCCACACGCTATCAGGCGTTGAGGCGACTGGCTCCGACGTTTATAGAGCTTGCCTGTTCCGGTCACACAACCCCTCTATCGCTTTCACGCGAACATGGGATGCCATCAGGGCAACAGACCGACCGGCTAATGAGCAAGTTCTCCATATATTCGCGAGAGAACCACCAGTCGCATGTTTGACTATAGCGGCAGTCAAACCAACAGCTTGAACCAAAGCGCCCGGGGCTTTCGTGTTCTATTTAACTTTGGATACTTGGAGGAAGGGCAGACTGCGCCGCATGGCGGCGGCGTTTTCGATTTCGAGCGAAAAGCAGGGCGGCTGGGGCAGTCCGCGCAGCATCGGCAATATCGCTTTGTAGTCCAGCACGCCGTCGTCAAAGCCGCGATGTTCGTCCACGCGTCCGCCGTTGTTGTTCAGGTGGGTATATTGAATGTAGCTGTCCAGCTCGGCCAGCCAGTTTTTGAAAGGCACTTCCGAAAACAAATGCGCGTGCCCGACGTCCAGGCATGAGATCAGCCACGGCGAGTTCACCTGGCGCAAGACATCGGCGATGAGGCCAGGATCATATTCCCACATATTCTCCATCGCCAGGCGGATGCCTATCGCCCCGGCCTCCTCCGCCATCTTTCCCCAAAAAGCAACCTGTCTATCCGTCCATGCGCGCCGGAACGGCAGATTGCGCATCGTGGTCAAGTAATTGGCGTGAAAGACGATGAGGCCGGCGTTGAGCCTGGCGGCGATGTCCAGATTGTGCAAATAACGCTCGCGGGTCACGGCGACAATCTTCGGGTCGAGGCTGGCGCTGGTCATATCCATGAACGCGCCGTGCATTGTGCGCAGACCGGTAAAGTCGCGCAGGCGGTGCTTGTATTCAATGACCCATTCGGGGTGGTGGTCAAGCGCGTCGGGGTCAGCGAATGTTTGAATTTCAAGCCCCAACCCGTATTCGTTGGCTAATTCCAAACACTCATCTAGATTGTGGTGATCGCAAGCGAGCAAAACATTGTCCATGAAGGTCTGTGGCCAGCCTGGAGGAAATTGTACTCTACGCCCTATCGCCGTGCAACCACAAGAGACTGAAACTTTGGTCGGGGGTCGGCATTGGAGGAATAGTTCACTTAACGCCCATTTGCGCCAACTCTCGCGGCACATTCAGGCCCGGTTTGAAGTGCAAAGCCAGCAATCCAGATGCGCGCGCGGCCTCGACGTTTTCCAACACATCGTCTACAAACACGGCCTGTTCGGGCAGAACAGCCAGACGCTGCACCGCGCGCTCGTAAATCTCCGCTTGCGGCTTTCTCACGCCTTCTTCCGCCGAAATGATCAGCGTCTCGAAAGCCTTTACCACACCAGGCTGGCCGGTGAGAAATTCACGCGCGCCGCTCCAAGCGTTGCTCAGTATCGCCGTGCGATAGCGCCCGCGCAGGCTCCCCGCCCAATCGATCAGCGGTTCGTCGAATCGATCACCGGCCCAAAAATCGATTTTGAATTCGAGCAACTCCGCCGCGGAAAGATTGAACCGGCGGCGCGCCGCCTCCCAGACGGCGGCCTCCGGCGCTTTGCCCACCGTGGCCGCGGCGGCCGCCTCCGAATTAAATACGGCCTCGGCCAACTCCCATTCACCCATTCCAAAACGCCGCGCCCATTTGCGCCGGCCGGATAGGTCTTCCGTTCGCAGAATGACACCCCCCACATCGAAGACGACGGCGTGAATTGGCATGTGGCTGATAGCTTATGGCATATCGCTTATGGCGTATGGCAAATCGCCTATCCGTAAGTCATCCGCGACACGCGACATGCGATATGCCATACGCGATATGCCGCGATACGCTAGAGAGGCGGCCAGGGGTAATTGCGTCCAGGCCCGGGTTGCGGAAAACAGTCCAACTTAAGAAAACGGTCGGCGCGGCGGCGCAGGGCCGTGATCTCTTCCCGGTCAATCAGCTGCCCCAGCAGTCCGGTCAGTTCGGATGAGTCGCCGAGTTGGCCGCGAAAGCGGCGGATGGCCTGGTGAATATCGCCCGGGATCGGCCGGCCGGCAAAATCCCAGATCACGGTGCGGAGTTTGGAATCGGCGTGGAAACACAATCCGTGATCAATCGCCCAAATCTCGCCTTGACGACCTCGCAATACGTGGCCGGCTTTGCGATCGGCGTTATTCACCAACAGATCATACGCAACAATTTCTTTTAGCGATTCTTTTTGATCTTCGTCGAAGTTGAAGTAGTGCTCCTCCGGGTCGGCGTCCACAAAAAATTGCACCGAGCCCGGGCCTTCCACGCCATCGCGCCCGACGGTGGGCGGAACAAATCCCCAGCCCAGCGATTCGCTGACGACGTAGGCGGCCACTTCGCGCTTGAACAACGTGCCGCCCGGGAAATCCCACAGCGGGCGCTCGCCGCGGACGGGTTTGTACACGGCGGGAACTGTCAACTCTTCGTGTTGAATATGGACGAGGAAAGTGTAGTTGGACCCCCACGGCAGAAGGCCCTTCATTTCCATTGCGCCTTGGCTGAGGGCCGTAAGGACGCGAGACGCGTTGAGTGGTCGGGAGTCCATTTGGCAGTTAGAGGTTTGAAGTTTGAAGTTTGAAGTTTGAAGTTTGAGGTTTGAGTCGTCCTCTAACTTCCAACCTCTAACCTCTAGTATTTGTGTCCATTGCGGCGAGGGCAAAAGTGGCCGTCAGAATCAATCGGTTGCAAACAGTTGCCGCAGATCGGGCGGCCCTTCTCGGCCACGTTGAGGCCCCACTGCGCCATTGCCAACATTTGCGACCGGCTGGCCCAGTAGCGAACGGTGATGGCGTCGTCCGGGTTGGCGTCTTCGGCCTGCGCTTCCTGCGCCACCAGGATGACGCGGTCGGTGTCTTCGTCGTACGCCAACCCCAGCTCGCCGACGCGGAACAACGGCTCAAGCGGCTCCTGCAACTCCATGTCCGCTTCGAAGTAACTGCCGACGGGTGTGAGTAGATTGGGGAATTTTCTTTGCAGGTCTTGCAAAAACTGGTCAATGCCCACGCCCAGTGATTGCACCTGCTGTTTTTCGCACAGAAGCGTCACGCGTTCTTTGTCGGTATCGCCCTGCAAATAAAACACGCGGTTGCCCGGCTTGCCCACCGCCCCCGTGGTGAGCCGCGTGACGGGGTTGAGATCGATCACTTTGCCCATAGCGCTTGAGCCTGCTCGTTTACTCTCATCACCAGCGGCCCGCCTCGCGTGAGGCGGAGGGCCGAAATAGAGCCGGTGCCGACTAAAATGCGCTGGAACAAATCCAGCGGCGTGCCCAGATAATACGCGAGGATCAATTTGATCACGTCGCCGTGTGAAACGACGGCCACCAAATCCTTCGGGTGGCTGTTGGCGATGCGTTGAACGGCTTCCACCGCGCGGGCTTGCACGGCGCGAAAAGTCTCGCCCGCCGGAAACTCCATCGCCGAGGGCTGTCGTTGCACCACCTCCCACAGCTTCGTCCGCGCCAGCGCTTTGAGGCTTTTGCCCGTCCAGTCGCCGTAGCGCACTTCACCCACGCCATCGCGCTTGTGGATTGACAGCCTCTTGGCCTTTGCCAGCGGCGAGGCGGTTTCCAAAGCGCGCTCCAGCGGACTGCTGTAGATCGCTTTGACGGGCGCTTTGGCTAAACGTTCGGCCACCGCGTTCGCTTGCGCCAGCCCAGTTTCGTTCAAATGCACGCCGGGCAACCATCCGGCCAACTTTCCTTTTTTGGTGTAGTCATTCTCGCCATGCCGAATCAGTAAAATGTCAGTCATTTGCCGCTTCTATAAAACTTCACTTGCGCCTTTTCCAGAGTCGCTACGCCTTCGTCAATTGCGCCGTCAATCAATGCCAGGAAGGATTCAAGTTTCTCGAGCGTGTCCACGATTTCAACGATGATGGGCAAATCCTCTGAAAGGCGCTCGATCTTGGCAGTGTGGATTCGGCTGTGCGCCCCGAACCCCATCATGCCGCGCAACACCGTCGCCCCGGCCAGCCCTTTCGCGCGCGCCAGAAGAACGATCCATTCATAGAGCGGCTTGCCGTCGCGCTTGTCGCTCTCGCCGATGAAGATGCGAAGCAGATAACATTCTTCGGGAAGCATGGCGTTATCTCCAGATCAGGCTTGCCACGACGCGGCCAGCCCACACCGCGCCCAGGCCCAGCACGATGTGCGCGCCGACGTTGACGAGCGCAGGCAGTGTTTCGCCGTCGCGGAGGAAGGCTATCGTTTCGTTGCTGAACGTCGAAAACGTCGTATACGCGCCGAGCACGCCGACGAACACAAACGCGCGCGACTCAGAAGTGAACATCCCGCGCGTGTCGGCCAATTGCGATAACACGCCGATGAGGAAACATCTGCTTAGATTTACGACTAATGTTCCATAAGGAAACTCGAAGCTGTTCGCAATCCGTTGAACGTAACCGCTCACCGCATAACGGAGCACAGCCCCGACAAAGCCACCGACGCCAATTAGCAGAGTCTTATTCACTGGCTTCAAATTCTACCACTACTGCCGTTTTATTCGACTATAATATCAATCCACGCTCTCGAACAAAAAGGATTGACGTTGCCAACCATTCTTCCTCTGTTAGCGAGTCTCGCTTTGGCCATCGCCGCCGCTAAACTGGCCGGGTTCGCCGCCAACCGCCTGGGGCAACCGGCGGTGATGGGCGAGCTGTTGATCGGATTGATCCTCGGCCCGTCGGTCATCGGCCTCTTCGACTTATCGTACTTCCGCGACACGCACGTGATCGCCACGTTGAGCGAGATCGGCGAGATCGGAGTCATCTTTCTGATGTTCGCCGCCGGCCTGGAGATTCAACGTGACGATTTTGTCAAAGCAGGTCGCCCCGCCGTCTGGGCCGGAACGTTAGGCGTCGCTGTACCTATCGCGCTCGGCGCGCTCGTCGCCCTGCCCTTCGGTTACGATTGGAAGCACGCCGCGTTCATCGGCATTGTATTGAGCGCGACTTCGGTGAGCATCTCCGCGCAAACGTTGATGGAACTCAACCGCTTGCGCTCGCGCGAAGGCATCACGCTGCTCGGCGCGGCCGTGGTGGACGACGTGTTGGCCATTGCCGCCCTCTCGGCCTTTATCGCCGTCTTCGCCGACTCCGGATCGGGCGGCATCGGCGGCCTGCTTTGGGTGCTGGCCCGCATGATTCTGTTCCTCGTCGGCGCGTTCTTCATCGGCCAGTGGCTTCTGCCGCGCATCGCCGCCTGGGCCGACCGCCTGCCCGTCAGCGAAGGCGTGATGACGGCCGTGATCGTGATGACGTTGTCGTTCGCCTGGGCGTCGGAAGTCGTCGGCGGCGTCGCGGCCATAACGGGCGCGTTTATCGCCGGAGTCGCGCTGGGACGCAGTCACCTCCGCAAAGAGATCGGCGACGGGATTCACACCCTGGCCTATTCATTCTTCGTCCCGATTTTTCTGATCAGCATCGGCCTGGCCGCGGACTTCCGCCAACTCTCCCCCACCGATTACGGCCTGGCCGCCGCCGTGTGCCTTGTGGCAATTATCTCTAAGTTGATTGGCAGTGGAGTTGGGGCTAAACTGGGAGGCATGACCTGGCGCGAATCGTGGCGCGTAGGCGCGGGCATGGTGTCACGCGGTGAAGTGGGGCTGATCGTCGCCGGAGTTGGGGTGGCGTCCGGATTCATTCAAAACAACGTTTTTGCCGTCGCGGTGGTGATGGTGCTGTTGACGACCTTAGCCGCGCCCGTGATGCTGCGCGCCGCTTTTCAAGGAAAGGAAAAATAACATGCCACAATTAGCCGTGCTGATCGTGGACGATCCGACAAAGATCACCGACGTGTTGACGGCCTGGGTGGAGATCGGGATCACCGGCGCGACGATCCTCGACAGCAGTGGGCTGGGGCATCTGTTCCCCGGCGAAACGCGCGACGACCTGCCGCTGTTCCCTTCGTTGAGCGATATACTGCAAACGCGCGAAGAACACCATCGCACCGTATTCTCGGTGGTGGCCGACAATTTCGATCTCGACCGTTTGGTGGCCGCCACCGAGTCTATTGTCGGAAAGTTACACGATCACCACACGGGCATCATGTTTGTCATCCCCGTCACCCGCGTTTGGGGATTACAACCGTCGAGAAAATAGTAGGGACGTTCCGGCGGAACGTCTCTACAAAAGGGAGGCCGCCATGCAAGTCATGCTCGCCATCGTGCAAACCGAAGACGCCGATACCGCGCTCGACCGACTGCGAACGCTAAGCCTGCCGAGCGTAACGCGCGCGGCCACGTCCGGAGGCTTTCTGCGGCAGGGTAATACGGCGCTCTGGATTGCCGCGCCGACCGACCGCGCCGCCGCCGTGCTGGACGTGCTTCGCGCCACCTGCCAACGCCGCACCACGTACGTGCCGGCTCAGCTCGAAGTGGCGCAACTCGCCTCCGCGTTTCCGGTGGAAGTGGAAGTGGGCGGAGCGACGGTGTTTATTTGTGATGTAGAGCGATACGAGGAATTCTAATCCGCAGATTTCGCAGATGACACAGATGGGAAACAAGAAAACATCTGCGTAAGTCTGCGTCATCTGCGGATAAACGATCAGGAGAGACGGCCATGTTCAAACTCATCATCGCCATCATCCGCGATAGCGACGACGCCGCCATTATGGATGCGCTCGTCGCCGCGAACTTCCGCGCTACGCGCATTGCCAGCACCGGCGCATTCTGGCGGCAGGGCAATACCACCCTCATCGTCGGCGTCGAAGCCGACAAGCTGGACGCGGCCATCGCCACACTCAAATCCGCTTGCGGCCCCGCGCCCACCGACGGCAGCCGCCGCGCCACCATTTTCGTTTTGAACGCGGCCGGGTACGAACAGATCTAACCGAAGGTCGAACCGCCGGCACAGACATGGCTTCCTCGTTAAGCGTCACCTTTGCCGGAGACGAAGCCGGAGATGTTAGTTTCGCGTTCTCTCAAGGGGCTTCCCGCTATTTCGTGGTCGCGCTGATCGAAACCAGCCAGCCGGACACCCTACGTTCAGCCCTCACCGAGTTTCGCCAGCAACATAGCCTTCCGGCACACCATGAATTTTCATTTCATCGTCTAGCGGGTTTACGGTTGTTGACAGGGCTCTTTCAATTTCTAGCACGGTTGGATATTTCCATCTGGGCGCTGGTCGTAGACAAGCAAGCGTTACCCGACAGCTTTCGTGTCATGCGGCGGCTTGATTTCTACGTGTACTTCGTAACCGAATTGATTAGGCTGATCCCGGAAAGCCAACGTTCAAATGCATCGCTCATACTGGATGAGTTTGATCGGTCCGGAAAGATTATCAACAGCCTGAGACGCGGCTTGCGAACAAGAGCGATCCCTGGACGCTTCAAGCAGATTACGACCCGACGGTCCGCGTCCGAGCCGCTGATTCAGATTGCCGACCTTGTGGCTGGCGCGACTTTGAGAAAGTTTTCGAAGAACGAGGGGGAAATGCAAGCCATGCTCGCCAGCAAATACAAACTGCTTTACGAGTATCGGAGTTAACAAACCCGCTCCGCTAGCTCTATCTCACAAGTGAGATCAGCAGGCCGCCACAGCAGGCGGCTCTTCGCGGAGCGTCAAAAGCCACGTGGCTTTCTGGATGCAACTTCAAGTATAGCACACGTTGTCAATAAGGCCCCGAATTTGCGCAGTCGTTTCCGCGGGTGAATTGCGGCCGGAAAATTCAATGGTTAGTGGAAAGATACTTAAACTTCACGGCTGGCCCGAAGGCAAATTAATCAGCGTCGCCAAACGCGCCGCTGAAAAACTGGAAGCCGAGGGATTGGATCGGGAAACTATTCTCGCCAAACTCGAACTCGTCCGCGCCAATCCGCACGACCATCTCGCCGATCCGGCGCTGGGCGACCTGGCCGCAGAGTGCCTGCGGCAAAGGGGACGACAAACGGCAATTGAAGACGAAGCGTTGAAACCGCGCCCGCTCCCCTACCGCGTGTGGGGCGAGGCCTACATTGACCGCGAAGCGATGAAGCAGATGGACAATGCCATGCGCTTGCCGATCAGCGTAGCCGGCGCGCTCATGCCCGACGCGCACGTGGGCTATGGCCTGCCAATCGGCGGAGTGCTGGCAACGGAAGGGGCGGTGATCCCGTATGCCGTCGGCGTAGACATTGCTTGCTTTTCGGGGGATACGAAAGTTCCTCTATTAGACGGGAATGATTACGCTTTGGCTGATCTCGCCAAGAGGACAGAACCGTTTTGTGTATACGCATGCAAGCCGGATGGAAAAATCGTTATAGCGCAAGCGACCTCGATCAAGGCTAAAGAGAACGCCGAACTTGTCGAAGTGACGATTGACAGCGGCGAGAAAATTCTATGCACACCTGATCACGAGTTTATGCTGCGAGACGGCGCTTATCAAAAGGCATCTGAACTTGTGACGGAACAATCGCTTATGCCCTTCTATTCCCAAAGAGATGACGAGGGCTATCTCAGAGTCCAGCAAAACTATTCTGGCAGGTGGCATCGCGTACATTGGATGGTGGCGCGTTCGGGCTTACTGGGGAAAATCCCCAAGTTTCAGGCGCAACGCGCGGTAATTCATCATAGAGATTTCAACGAGGCAAACAACAATCCAGATAATTTAGAGTTCATGGGAGACAGAGATCATTCGAGTTTTCATCGTTCTCTGGTAGACCAAAACACCCACTGGCAATCTGAAGAATTCGAGAAGCGGCGGAAACAGGCACTATCTGCTAAAGCCCGGACCGACGAGGGGCATCTTTATTTTGCCGTGCGCGGCCGTGAAAACCTCAAAGCATATTGGGAACAAGATTATGATAGAGCCAAAGCCAATTGCGCCGGAAATGGGCAACGAGGAAAGCCATATCTCATTGCCGGAAACAAGAGCGACAAAGGGCGGGCGCAAAGTAGAGAAATCGCGGCCCGTGTCCACATCTGCGATATTTGCGGCGAACAGGTAAAATCCTATATCGGGCTTTTTAATCATAGAAAACGGGTGCACGGGATAACCGGCAAGCTTTCCAATCACAAAGTTGTGTCTGTGCAACGTGTAGAAGAAAATCAAGACGTTTACTGCCTAGTCGTTCCTCATTACCACAACTTCGCGCTTTCCGCGGGAGTTTTCGTCCATAACTGCCGCATGCGCCTGTCTATATATCCCGTATCGCCGAACCTCATCGGCCAAAAGCAGGGGCAGTTCGAACGGGCGCTGATGGAACAGACGCAGTTCGGTATGGGCGCCAAGTGGGAAGGGAGCCGCCGCGCGCATCATGAAGTGCTGGACGATCCGACGTGGAACGAAACACCGCTGCTGAAATCGTTGAAACCGACCGCCCACAATCAACTCGGCACCAGCGGCACGGGCAACCATTTTGTCGAGTGGGGCGCGTTCACGCTGAAAGACTCTGATCCAAAACTCGGATTGGAAGCGGGCGAGTACCTTGCCTTGCTTTCCCACAGCGGCTCGCGCGCCGTCGGATTCAAAATCGCCAACACCTACTCAAAACTCGCGGAAGCGTCGCATCCCGATCTCGACAAAAGCGTGCGCCATCTTTCATGGCTGTCGCTTGAGTCACAAGCCGGGCAAGAATATTGGCTCTCGATGGAGTTGGCCGGCCGGTTCGCCTCGGCCAACCATTACGTAATTCATCATCGCGTGGCGTCGGCGGTGGGGCTGAAAGAGATCGCCCAGGTAGAGAATCACCACAATTTTTCCTGGCGAGAAAAACTTCCCGACGGGCGCGACGTGTTGGTGCACCGCAAAGGCGCGACTCCAGCCGGGCGCGGCGTGCTGGGCGTGATCCCAGGTTCGATGGGCGACGCCGGTTACGTGGTGCGCGGGCGCGGCGATGCCGACTCGCTCAACTCGGCCTCGCACGGCGCGGGGCGGCAGATGAGCCGCAAGGCGGCGCTCAACAGCGTCACCAAAACGATGCGCGATCAATATTTGCGCGAGCGTGGAATCATTTTGCTCGGCGGCGGGTTGGACGAATCGCCGCAGGCGTACAAACAGATTGAGGCGATTGTGGCCGCGCAGAATGACTTGATCGAGATCGTCGGCAAGTTCACGCCGAAGATGGTGCGGATGGCGGAAGAGGCGGGAGATATTTGAGCCGCCCTGAGTTCATTGCGTCTCTTGAATTGCCATTTCGATGAACAACGCCGACGACCAGCCGAAGATCGACGCCGCGTCCGGCGGGTTCGTGCCGGTTTCGGGATGATAGTATTCGTAAATGTCATCTTGCCCCATCATCACTTCCAGTGTGCGGCGGCGCAGCTCGCGCGCCAGGTCGGCATGGCCTGAACGCACCAAGCCCTCGATCAACAAATAGTTGACGTTCACCCACATCGGGCCGCGCCACATTTTTTGCGGATCGAATTTTGGATCGTCGAGAGCAACCGTCGGCACGGGATACCGCGGCCAGAACTCACCAGGGTCCGTGAGATGCGCCACCAGCCGGTCGGCGATCTCCTTCGGCATGCGGCCGGTCATCAAAGGGAAAAGGTTAAACGGGGTGCGGGTGTTGATGGGTGTTGCGCCGAGCGCGGTCCGTTTGACTGCCCAAAAGAAACCGGCTTGCCCGTCCCACATCAACCGGATCATGCGCCCGGCCATGTCGTCGGCGCGTTTTTCCCATAACGCCGCCGCGGCCGGTTCGCCGATGGCCGCCGCCATCTTGGCCAGACATTCTTGCTGCAAACACAAATAGGCGTTCAAGTCCGGCGACTCAACAGGCATGCCGTCGTCCCACAGCGGGCTGTTATCCAAGCCGGACGAATACGGGTGGTGATATTCGCACAAGCCGTTGTGATCGATGTCGTTGTGTTCAAACCACCACTCGTTCGAGCGCACAATAGGCTCGTAAATCTCGTCCAGAAACTCGCGGTCGCCGTCGGCTTCGTATATTTTCCACGCCGCCCAGGCAATGAGCGGCGGCTTGGTCACGTCGGCCTCCACCGGAAAGTTGAGGCGCGTTACCGTGCCTTCGTCGTGTACGGCGTCCGGGATCATGCCGTCGTCGCGTTGGTGGTCGAGCAAAATACGAAGTTGATCCTTTGCCAGTTTGGCGTCAACGTGGCGGTAGGCCAGGGCGTGGAAATAGGCGTCCCACTGCCACACGCCCACGTAATGAATTTTGGACGGCGTCATCGCTTCGCGCGTGGTGTAAAAGCGCGTCGAGATCAATCCGGCGCGCATGATCCACCAGGCGTAATAGTATTGGGCGCGGTAGGTTTCGGCGACGGGCGGCGCGGCGGCGAACCACTCGTGCCAGCGGCGTGCGGCGGCCTCAATCGCCACGCCGGGATCGGGAATCCAGCGATTGAAGCCAAGCCGCGGCGTGATGTTCAGCAACAGCGCCGCGCCGCCGCCGGAGTCGAAACCGAGCCGTATTTGTTGGCTTAGGTCGTGGACGGGCGCGGTGACGTTGCTCGTCAAGCGCGCGTTGGCGGTGTAGGCGATGTTGCGGCGGATGTCGCCCGTCAGCCGCAACACGCCGCCGCGCCGATCCGTTTGCGCCTGGTCGAGGTTGGCGCGGAACGAAATGCCGCATCGTCCTGGCGGGAGGGCCACGAGCAGAGTTTCGTTGTCAACGAACGTCACCGTGAACGTTCCCAACGAAGTGTGGCAGTCTACGCAGTGCGGATAGGTGGTGAGGGTGAAATCCAGCGGTCGGCCGCCGCCGTCGGTGAAATGCCACTCGTCGAGGATGGGCGGGCGCGTGCGGTAACCGCTCAACTGTCCTTCACGTTTGAACCAGCGCTCGGCCAAGCGCACCGCAAGGTGATCGTCGGCGCGGAACACCATCAGCCGCGATCCGCGCTCGCTGAACGGAATCTGCCGCAGGTTGATGCGATTCCGCAACAGGCGCAGGAACGGGGAGTCAATCCCGGCGATCACGGTCCTCTCCGAAACAGTCCGTCATCAGGGTCTGCAGGTAGCGCTCCAGCACGGTGAAGGAATAGTGACGCTGGCCGAGGCGGTAGTTGTGCTCGGTCATTTCCTGCGTCCGCGCGGGGTCTTCCAGCGCCTGCCGCACCTGCCGCACCGTGTCATCGCTGATGTAACCCTCGAACTCGATCACGCGGAAGCCTCTGGGCTTGATGTCGAGGTCAAAGATCGAGTAGTTGTTGACGACGATGGGCTTGCGGAAGTACACCGCCTCGAGGAAGGCATTCCCGAAGCCTTCGACGGTGGAGGGATAGGTCACGAGGTCGGCGCAGGGGTACACGTCCGACAGGGTGTACACCCGGCGGCCATCCGGCAACAGGCCGCGCCGGTCGCGGATGATGTCGGCGACGAAGTTGACCGACACGCCCAGCAGCATCGCGAACTCGCGCACGCGCCGCTCGTAATCGTCGCCCTCGTCACCCGAGGCGTGCGAGATCACCAGCCGGGCGGGCACGCCCAGGCGCTGCACCAGCTCGATGGCGTGCTCAATGCCTTTGCGCTGGACCACCCGCGTGGGCTGGAGGAAAAGCCGTTCGCCCTGGGACAGGCCGAGGGCAGAACACACGCCGGAGGCGTACTCGTCCTGGGGCGGGGGCGGGTGGTCGAAATCCATCACGTTCGGGATGATCGTGGAGGAGACGCCGCGGCGCAGGCTCAACTGGTGGGCGGCGGAGGAGTTGATCACTACGTGCCGGATGGAGGGCTGGGTCGGGGGGAAGGCGGCGTTGAAGTAGTCCCACACGCAGTTCACCAGAAAGCGCTGCCGCTCCCAGAGGAAGTCGTGGTGGTGCGCGATGATCGGCATGCTGGTCTCGGCGATGAACTCGGTGAGAGCCAGCCCGAGGGGAATGTTCAACGGGATGGCGAGCGCGTTCTCGACAATCAGCAGGTCGAGGCCAAAGTCGCGCGCGAACGCATACAACTGCTGTTTGAGATGCGCGGTGAGTTCGTAGACGAGCCGGGTGGTTTCCGGCGGGCGCACGCGGCGGGAGAAGGCGACTTGATAGATGGCATCCACGTCCGGGTGCTTGAACAGCGCCTCGGGCACAATGCGGCTGTGTTCGGGGGGCCGATCCGACGACCCCGCGAAATAGAAACAGGTGTGACCGAGGCGCTCGAGCACCGTGGCCCACTTTTCGGTTTCGAGTGAAACGCCGTCTGTGCCGGCGAAGCGAGTGGAGACAAAACCGACGCGGCGATGACTTAAGGCAGGTGAGTTGGTATTCATGATACTAACCAGAGCGTTTGATAGGGCCGCAGGCGGAGCATACCACGGCGCTCACGTTTGAAGCGTTGGCCGGTAATCAGGTTTGCCAGCCCGCTGTCTTTCGGCAAGAGGCCGAAAACTTCGTCGAAGTCAAACGCCA
>CAYYCF010000002.1:29672-32982 GCA_964470235.1 uncultured Anaerolineales bacterium
GCCAGCCCGCTGTCTTTCGGCAAGAGGCCGAAAACTTCGTCGAAGTCAAACGCCATTGACTGTGGTTGGCTCGACACATTTTGCACGCACAGCACACACTCGTCGCCATCAGGCGAGAGACGCAGCAGACCGAAAAGGGAGTCTCCACAGTCTATCACTTGTTGAGATCCGTGCGGATGAAAAGCGGGCGAGGCGGCGCGGGCTCTGAGCAGTTGCCCATAGCGCGTGAATACTTGATGCCGCAGAGAAGTTGGGTCGGCCAGTTCACGCTCCACCTCGGCGCGATCAAGCTTGCGGCGGTTGATCGCGCGATTATGCCCTAACTGCTTGACCCCATCCGGCCAGCCGCGCGAACCGAACAGGCTGTGAAAATAAACCCCCGGCACGCCCACGAGCGAGAGCATGATCGCCTGCGCAGACATGAAGCGATCCACCTGCAGGGGTAGCCCTGGCGGTTGCCCGTTGGGATCAGAAAGCGCGTCGAAATAATTGATGTTCAATTCATACGGACTCTGCGTCCCATCCGAATTATGTTTGTGCGAGACCAGCCCGCCGTGATGGATCACCTGCGTTACCAGGGCGTCAATTTCGGCCTCGCTCAAAATGCCGCGGACCGGGTTGAGACCAATCCCGTCGTGTGACGCTAGAAAATTGAAAAACGTAACGCGCTTCGAGGGCAGGGTCAGCCGCGCCGCCCAACGGGAGAGTGCGCGCGCATTACCCACCCGAAAAGTGTGCAGGACGAGCGGCGGCAGGGCGAAGTTGTACACCATCTGCGCTTCGTTTCCGCCGTCGCCGAAGTACGAAATATTGTCGGCGTGCGGGACGTTGGTCTCGGTGATCAACATCACACGCGGCGCAACTTCGTCCAGCACGGCGCGCAGAAGTTGAACGATCCGGTGCGTCTGCGGCAGGTGAATGCAGGGCGTGCCGATTTCCTTCCACAGATAGGCTATCGCATCCAACCGGATAAATTCCGCGCCCCAAGAAACGTAAAACAGCAGGAGATCGACGATCTCCAACAGCACCTCGGACTGCCGACAGTTGAGATCGATCTGATCTTCGCTGAACGTCGTCCACACCTTCTTTTCGCCGGAAGGGGTAGTGAAGCGCGTCAACAGCGGCAGGGCGCGGGGGCGGACGACGCGCGACAGATCGGGGTCGCCTTCGACGACGATGAAGTAATTGCGGTATTTCGGATCGTCGCGCAAGAACGCTTGAAACCACGCGCTCCCGGCCGAGGCGTGATTGATCACCGCGTCGAACATCAGGCGAAAGTTGCGCCCAATCTTGGCTACGTCTTCCCAACTGCCAAGCGTGGGGTCAACGGCGCGATAATCAATCACCGAAAAACCGTCGTCGGAGGAATATGGGTAAAACGGCAGAATGTGAACGCCGCTGATCAGCCCGGCGAGATGCTTCGCACAGAAATCGGCCAGCGTCTGCAGAGGCGGCGTGTCTGGCTCGCGGAGTTGATCGCCGTAAGTGATGAGGATGGAATCTTTTTCGGTAATGGTTGAGTTCAGAGCTGGCTCTTCCACTTCACGTACTCCGGCACTTCAATCATCGGCGGGCGCTCGCGTTCGATCACCTCCTCCACGTCCAAAAAGTAATTGCCCGATTCGTAGCGGATCAGCTTCATGGATTTATTCACATCGTCGAGAAAAGCCCGCCCGTAACGCCGCTCCAATTTGTGAATCACGGCCTGCAAAATAGCAAACGACATTTTGCCCAGGGCTTCCAGCGACTGATTGTGATGAATGCGCTCCAGCAAATCCACCTGGGCGATGGATTCAATGCCGTATTTTTCGAATACGTCGATCAGCAATCCGGTCTCCACCCCGTAGCCGGAGAAAAACGGCAACTGCTCCAGCGCGGCGCGGCGCCCGGCGTATTCGCCGGAGAGCGGCTGAATCACGCCGGACAGTTCGGGGTAAAACAAATTGAGCAGCGGCCGCGCGGCCAGTTCGGTGACGCGCCCGCCGCCGCCGGCCTGAGTCTTCTCGCCCACTTTGAGCGGGCGGCGGTAAAAGCCTTTCACAAATTGAATGCGCCTGCTGGTCAACAGCGGACCGAGAATGCCATACACAAAACGCGGATCAATGTTGACGATGTCGGTGTCAATCCAGGCCACGATGTCGCCGTGCGTGACGAGCAAGCTCTTCCACAACGCTTCGCCCTTGCCGCGCCGCGCGCCGAGTTCAGGGAGCAGATGCTGATGAACGAACACCGGCACGCCGAGCCGAGCCGCGATCTCGCGCGTGCGGTCGGTGGAATCGGAATCGATCAACACGATCTCGTCGAGCAATGGCACTTTCTCCATCAGCGCGCGCTTCGCGGTACGGATCACTTTACCGACCGTTTCTTGCTCGTTGAGCGCGGGCAAAGCGAGGCTGATCGTGACGTCCTGCGCTTTCTTAAGGGCAACCAGGCGATTGAGATCGGCAAACTCTCCGGCGTGAAAGGTGTTTTCGGCGAACCACTTGTCCACCAGAATCGAGATTGCCTGCGCGCCGATGGTTTCGTCGGGCGTGGTAAAGGGCGCCATCGGGCGGCGCGTCTTCACCGCCATCACCGCCGTCGGCGATTCTTGCAGGACGCGGTCGGCCACCCGTCCGAGGGAGGCCGCGCTGAGAATCGGCTGCGCCGTCGCGCCCATCAGCACCAAATCGAAACCTTTTGATTCATCCAATATGGTCTGCGCCGGATCGTCCGTGACGGCGGCCCGCTTTTGCACGTCGGGCAGTCTCTGCAAAACTCTTTCGAGTCCGCGAAAGGGCGCATCGGAACCGGGGCTGTCGTTGGAGGTGAGATGAAGCGCGGTCAACTGGCGCGGGCGCAGACTCAGCCCGATGCGCAGCACAAGTTCCGCGTGCGGCCCGCCGCGCATGGGAACCAGCACGCGTTTGATTTCGGGCGGAAACGGCCCGCGCACCAGCGCCACATCGCACGGCGGGCGGGTGAGCACATCCGCCGCCGTGACGCCCAGGGCTTTGAGCTGGCAATCCCAGTCGAACAAAAGCAAATCCGGTTCTTCCGTCGCGATCACTTCCAGCAAATCTGCCCACGGCGCGCGAGACACGCGCACCCGCGCTTTGCTCCGCACGTGCGCGCCGTCGGCGTATTTTCGCAATACTTTGCGCACGTGCCGCGCCTTGACCGCGCCCGAGCTCAACGGCTCGTCGGGCGGAATATTCACCAGCCCGACCAAAATCACTTCGGGCGCCAGCGCGCGCGCGGCGTTAAGCGCCGATTCGCAATCGCATTCAAACACGACGGGCAACAATACCGTGCGGACGGAGGCAAAGAT
>CAYYCF010000003.1:0-3779 GCA_964470235.1 uncultured Anaerolineales bacterium
ACGGCCATGGGGACAGTTGTGGAAATAACGCAATCTTCAACAACAACGGACAGTGGCACATCCATCATGTATCAATCCGTCATAGAGTTCAGAACTGAAACTGGCGAAGTGATCCGTTACACGGATTCGACAGCCACGAGTTCGCCGCGTCATCAGATCGGGGACCAGGTTGAGATCGTCTACGACAGGTATTTTCCAAAAAATGCACGCGAGAATAATTTTTGGAGTTTGCATTTGCCTGATGCAATCGTAATGGGCGCAGGAGGATTCTTTCTGTTAATGGGCTTGATGGGCTTGATTGGTGGAATCCGTTCCCTTGTTTTGGCATTTGCAGCAGGAGGAATTGCAGCTTATCTCCTTGCGAAGAAAAAGGGAAATGAAGAGCAGGATCAGTCGCAGGTTTGAAATGGATCAGTCAGGGCTGTGGCTCGGACTGATTTTTCAATGTTCGGTTACAAGGTATTCATTTCGATCCTTCTCAACCTTGCCTGCCTGCTCCGACCTCGAACCTTATCTTATCGCCGCCAACTTCTTTTGCGCCGACGGGCGATCTGAATCTACAGGTGATGTATGCCAATATGTCCGATCCGCCGGACGCGGGCGGAACGGGCAGGCCGCCGTTCACCGGAATGTGTGTGTTGTTGAATCCGTAAAAACAAAGACCTGTCAGGTTTTGAAAACCTGACAGGTCTTTTGTTACGCCTCGGTAAACTCCCCCTCGACCACATCCCCCTCGTCTCGCCGCTCGCCGGACGCTTGCGGCCCGCTGGCGCCGCCGTTCGCGCCCGACTGTCCCGATGCGTACATCTGCTGACTCAGCGCATACGTTGCCTGTTGCAACTGCTCGCTCAAACTGCGGATGCGATCCGCGTCTTCACCCTTGAGGGCTTCGCGTACCTCGGCGATTTGCTCTTCGATCTTCTGCTGGTCAGCCGCCGGAACTTTGTTGCCCAGGTCACGCAGGGCTTTCTCGGCGGTATAGGCCAGCGTATCGCCGTTGTTGCGCGCTTCGATTAATTCTTTTCGCTTGCGATCTTCCGCTTCGTGCTTCTTCGCATCGCCTACCATGCGCTCGATGTCGCTCTTGTTCAGGTTCGTCGAAGCGGTGATGGTGATCTTCTGTTCGCGCCCTGTCGCCTTGTCCTTTGCGCTCACGTTGAGGATGCCGTTGGCGTCAATGTCGTAAGTGACTTCGACCTGCGGCACGCCGCGCGGCGCGGGCGGGATCCCGTCCAACCGGAACTTGCCCAGCGTCATGTTGTCGGCGGCCATCGGACGTTCGCCCTGCATGATGTGAATGTCCACGGCCGTTTGATTATCCTCCGCCGTCGAAAACACTTGGCTCTTCTTTACTGGAATCGTGGTGTTGCGCTCGATGAGCGGCGTCGCCACGCTCCCCAGCGTTTCGATGCTGAGAGTCAGCGGCGTCACGTCGAGCAGCAGCACATCTTTCACATCGCCGGCCAGCACGCCCGCTTGAATGGCCGCGCCCACTGCCACAACTTCGTCCGGGTTCACGCCTTTGTGCGGTTCTTTGCCGCCCGAAAGTTCGCGCACCAGCTCCTGCGCCATTGGCATGCGAGTCGAGCCGCCCACCAACACGACGTTGTGAATCTTGGCGGCGTTGAGTCCGGCGTCTTTCAATGCCTGCTCAAACGGTCGACGGCAGCGCTCCAGCAAGTCGTGAGTCAACTGCTCGAACTTGGCGCGGCCCAGCCGCAGAACGAGATGCTTGGGGCCGTTCGCGTCGGCGGTGATGAACGGTAGATTGATCTCCGTCTCCATCACGGACGAGAGTTCGATCTTCGCCTTCTCGGCCGCCTCGCGCAGTCTCTGCAAGGCCTGGCGGTCTTTCCGCAGATCGATCCCTTCCTGTTTCTGGAATTCTTCGGTGATCCAGGTGACGACCCGCTGATCCCAGTCGTCGCCGCCCAGGTGCGTGTCGCCGTTGGTGGCTTTCACTTCGACGACGCCCTCGCCCACTTCCAGCACACTCACGTCAAACGTGCCGCCGCCGAGGTCGAAAACGAGAATCGTTTCGTTCTTCTTTTTGTCGAGGCCGTAAGCCAGCGCCGCCGCCGTCGGCTCGTTGATGATGCGCATCACCTCGAGTCCGGCGATGCGCCCGGCGTCTTTCGTCGCTTGCCGTTGCGAATCGTTGAAGTAGGCCGGAACGGTGATCACAGCTTGTGTCACCGGCTCGCCCAGATAGGCCTCGGCGTCCAGCTTGAGTTTACCCAGGATCATCGCCGAGATTTCTTGCGGGGTGTGGGTCTTGCCGGTTTGCGGAATCCGCACGCGGGCGTCTTGCGACGGCCCGGCGATCACTTCGTAGCTGACCGTCTTGCGCTCGCCTTCCACTTCGTCAAAGCGCCGTCCCATGAAACGCTTGATTGAATAAACGGTATTCTCCGAGTTGACGACAGCCTGCCGCTTGGCGGTGAAGCCCGTCAACCGTTCGCCGTTTTTGTTGAAGGCGACAACCGAAGGCAGAATGCGCTGCCCCTCGCTGGTGGTGATCACCGCCGGGTCGCCGCCTTCCATCACGGCCACAACCGAGTTGGTCGTGCCGAGGTCAATGCCGATAATTTTGCTCATAGGTTCCTCCCAGTAGACCTAACCTCTCCCCTCCCCTTCCCTGAAAGGGAAGGGGAGGGTGGGGTTAGGTTATTTATCCGTAAGGATAGGCTTTCCTCGTCAGCGGCACGTTAGAGGGATATCAGAAGAATGTTAGCGGAGGAGAGCAACATGATAAAATATCATTGCGAACACAACGATGACCCTTACCGACACCCTCCACCGCCCTCTGCGCGACCTGCGAATTTCGGTCACCGACCGCTGCAACTTCCGGTGCACCTATTGCATGCCGAAGGAAATTTTCGGGCCGGATTATCAATTTCTTCAGCGCGATCAAATTTTGACGTTTGAGGAGATGGCGCGGTTGGCGCGCCTCTTCGTCGCGCACGGCGCGCAAAAGATTCGGCTGACCGGCGGCGAGCCGCTGGTGCGCCGCGATCTGCACCGCCTGATCGCCATGCTGGCCGCCATCCCCGATCTCGATCTGACTCTGACCACCAACGGCTCACTGCTGGTCAAACAGGCGCAAGCATTGAAAGACGCCGGTCTGAAACGAGTGACAGTGAGTCTGGACTCGCTCGACGACGCCGTGTTCAAGGCGATGAACGACGCGGACTATCCGGTGTCCGCCGTGCTGGAGGGAATGGCCGCCGCCGCCGCGGCCGGGCTCACGCCGATCAAAGTGAATATGGTGGTCAAGCGCAGCATGAACGATGACAGCATCCTGCCGATGGCGCGTTTCTTCCGCGAGCAGGGCTACGTATTGCGTTTCATCGAATACATGGACGTGGGCCACACCAACGGCTGGCGCATGGACGACGTTGTGCCGGCGGCGGAGATTATCCAAATGATCAATGCCGAAATGCCGTTGGAGCCGGTTAACCCGAACTATCGCGGCGAAGTGGCCGGGCGCTGGCGATACGAAGATGGAAGCGGCGAGATCGGCGTGGTGGCCTCGGTGACGCAGGCCTTCTGCCGCGACTGCAACCGCGCCAGGCTCTCCGCCGAAGGCAAACTTTACACCTGCCTCTTCGCCGTCAATGGACACGACCTTCGGGGTTTGATCCGGGGCGGCGCAACCGACGAAGAAATATCGCAAGCCATCGCCAAAGTGTGGCGTAAACGCGAGGATCGTTATTCGGAGATTCGATCCGAAAGCACGGCAGCCCTGCCGAAAGTTGAGATGTCGCACATTGGGGGGT
>CAYYCF010000003.1:3879-14102 GCA_964470235.1 uncultured Anaerolineales bacterium
ATTCTCGCGCACTCGCTGTACACCGACCGCGAGATTTTTCTGCGCGAGTTGATCTCCAACGCCTCGGACGCGCTCAACCGCTTGCAGTTTGAAATGCTCACCAACCGCGACGTGCTGGACCCCGACGCCGAATTGAAAATCACGGTGGCCGGATCGGAAGAAGGCAAAACGCTCACCCTCTCCGACAGCGGCATCGGCATGACCCGCGACGAACTCATTCAAAACCTCGGCACCATTGCGCATTCGGGCGCGGCGGCGTTTCTCGAATCGCTCAAAGCCGGACAAAAGGCGGATGAAATCATCGGACGGTTTGGCGTGGGATTCTATTCCGTGCTGATGGTGGCCGACGAGGTGCAAGTCACCTCCCGCTCACACCGCGCCGCCGAATCCGCCTGGACGTGGACGACGAAGGGCGGCGACAGTTACACGCTCACGCCCGCTGATAAAGCAGATCGCGGCACGACGATCACGATCAAACTCAAAGAGGACGCGAGCGAGTTTGCCCAAGACTGGCGGCTGGAGCAGATCATCCACAAACATTCCGATTTCGTCGCCTTCCCGATCTATCTGAAGGATCGGATCGTCAACCGGCAAACGGCCATTTGGCGGCAGTCGCTCGCGTCGGTGACGGATGAGCAAGCGAACGATTTCTACCGGCAACTGACTCTGGAATTCGAGCCGCCTCTCCTGCGCGCCCACCTCAACACCGACGCGCCGGCGCAAATCTACGCCATGCTTTTCATTCCGGCCAAAGCCGAGCGCGGCATGCTCTCGGCGCGGCGCGAAGAGGGGCTGAAGCTGTACTCGCGCAAGGTGTTGATACAAGACTACTGCAACGACCTCTTGCCGAAGCACTTCCGTTTCGTGCAGGGCGTGGTGGACTCGGAAGACCTGCCGCTCAACGTCTCGCGAGAGACCGTGCAATCGAACAAAGTGATGGAGCGGATCAAAACTGCGCTCACGCACAAACTGATTGACGAGTTGAAAAAGCTGGCCGCCGACGACAAGGGGAAGTATGCCAGGTTTTGGGCCGAGTTCGGGTCGTACGTCAAAGAGGGCGTCGCGCTCGACGGCGCGGGGCGCGAGAAACTGTATCCCTTGCTCCGCTTCCGCTCGTCGAAATCCGACGAATGGGCCTCGCTCAACGATACGGTTGGCCGCCTGCAGCCGGCGCAGAAGTCAATTTACTATTTATTGGCCGATAGCGCGCAATCCGCCGCCATCAGCCCACACCTCGACTACTTCCGCAAACACAATCTGGAAGTGCTGTATTTCACCGATCCGATGGACAACTTCCTCATCGCCGGCTTGACGGAGTACGAAGGCTTCAAACTCCAAAGCGTGGACGACCCGACGCTCGATCTGCCGAAAGACGAAAGCACTGCCGAAGAGGAAACCCCGGTCGGCGAGTTCGAGAAACTGATCGCCAAATTCAAATTGCAGTTGGGCGATAAAGTGGTGGACGTGCGCGCCTCTGAAAGGTTGGTGGACAGCCCGGCGCGGCTAGTGGCGCCCGATGGGAAGGCCGCGCAAGAAATGACGCGCATCAAGCGCTTGTTGAATCAGGATTACGAAACGCCGAAGCGCGTGCTGGAGATCAACCGCCGTCACCCGTTGATCCACCGCCTGTCCGAGTTCGCCGCCGCCGCCGACTCTGACCCGATCCTCTCCGCCTGCGCGGATCAGTTGTACGAGAGCGCGCTCCTCCTCGAAGGCCTGCACCCGAATCCGGCGCAGATGATCCCGCGCATACAGCAGTTGATGGAAGCCGCCGCTGGCGGAAATCCAAAATTCCAATGACCAAATCCCAAAAGAGCCTCCGGCTTTCACCTTGAGGCTCTTTCGGAGTTTGCAGTTTGTAGTTTGGGATTTGGGACTTGGGATTTGGGATTTTTAGAGTTTCTCTAGTTCGTCAATCACCCCGCTAATCACGTCGTACCCGCCCTGCCAGAACTTCTCCGAAGCGATGTCAATCCCGGCCTCTTTCAAAATCATGGCCGGAGCTTCCGAGCCGCCGTAGGAAAGAATCTTGAGATACTTCGGCTTGAACGACTCGCCTTCGCGCTTGTACATTTGATAGAGCGCCAGCACGAGCAATTGCCCAAACGAGTAGGCGTAAACGTAAAACGGCGTAGCGTAGAAATGCGGAATGGACACCCACTCCCATTTGAATTCATCGCTGATCTCCACCGCATCGCCGAACTGCTCTTGGAGCGTTTCGAGATAACGCGCGGCCATCTCGTCAGCGGTCTTGCCTTCTTGCACCATCGCGTGCGCCGTTTTCTCCCAGAGCGCAAAGAACCCCTGCCGCCCTACGGTGGCGTAAGTGTCGTCAATCGCGCCCGCCAACAAATCGCGCCGCACCGCCGGGTCGGTCTCTCGCGCCAGCAATTTTTCCGTCAGCAAAATTTCGGAGAACACGGACGCCGTTTCAGCCATCGGCAGGGCGGAGTGGAAAGTCAGCACCGAGTGATCGGCGGCGAGCAGGGCGTGAATGGCATGCCCCATTTCGTGGGCGATGGTGGCGACATCGCGCACCTTGCCGGTGTAGTTGAGCAGAACCCACGGCGACACGCCGGGCAGGACGCCATAGCAGAACGCGCCGCCGCGCTTGCCGGGCCGAATCTCCGCGTCAACGTGATTGTCGTCGAACACCTTTTTTGCCAGTTGGCCTACGCGGGGCGAGAACTGGCCGAAGGTGTCCAGCACCATCTGCACGGCGTCGCTGTATTGATATTCCTTCTCGGACTTCGCCAACGGCGCGTAAATATCGTAGCGGCGCAGCCTTTCCATTCCGATCCACTTGGCCTTGAGCCGGAAGTATCGCTGGAACACTCCGGCGTTCCGCTGGATCACTTTCAGCAAGGTCTCGACAACGGAGTCCGGCAGGTCGTTGACGAGGTTGCGCACGGCCATCGGACTCTTGAATTTGCGCAAGCTCACGTTTTCGCTTCGCCAGTCGCGCACGAGACTGCCGTAAATCTGCGCCAGTATTGGGCCTTGCTCGCTATAAACTCGATACAATTCCTGGTACGCCGCCGCGCGCAGAGCCAGGTCGGGGTGGCGCACGTACACGGCCAACGCGTCACGTGTCAGCGATTTCTTCTCGCCGTCCACTTCCAACGTGAACACGTATTTGTTGGTGATCGTTTCGTAAAGCGTCTGGATGGCGTTGGGACCATTGACATTCTTGATGTTGATCACCTTCTCTTCCGGCTCGGAAAGCGTGTGCGGCTTGAACTGGCGCATCTGCTCCAGCCAGTAACGCGCGTCGCCGGAGGCTTTCATCAAGCGTTTGGCGTTCGTGCTGTCCAACGCCTTCCACCACAGCGAGAAGAACAGCGTGCGGTTCTGCGACTCGGCCATGAGTTCTTCGACCTTCGCCGAGAACACCAGCGCGTTTTGATTCTGCGTATCCTCCGAGAACCACAGACCGGCGTAGGCGTAGAGCCGCAGGCCCTGCCGCTGCATCGCCTCCTGGTCTTTGAGCAGAGCTTGGAACGCTTTGGCCGGCATCGCGGCTTTGAGCTTCTTGCGCCAGCCCTCCACTTTCTTGACTTTCTTTTTGAAATCCTGCACCGCCTTCTCGGCCTCCGGCCCTTCGGCCGAGGGGAGCAAAGCGTCGAGTTTCCAGCGGGTTTGGGTGTAGGTCATTGAGAGAGTCTCCCTTTTCCGAGGTAATTCGGTAGACAGGTACACAGGTAAACATGTAGGCCAGAGAAGTTACTTGTCTACTTGTCTACCTGCCTACCTGTTTACTTTTCTACTTCTTCGCCGGCGGGCTAAACCGAATGTTCAAAATATCCCCATCCTTCACCACGTACTCTTTCCCTTCCAACCTGAACTTGCCTTTGGACTTCACTTCCGCCACGCCGCCGGCCTCCATGAGATCGTCATAGCCGAACACCTCGGCGCGGATGAAGCCCTCGCGCAGATCGGTGTGAATCTCGCCGGCCGCTTCGGGCGCGGTCGCCCCGCGCCGCACCGTCCAGGCCCGCACTTCGTCCTCGCCCACCGTGAAGAACGATTGCAGGCCAAGCAGATCATACGATACCTTGATCATGCGCCGCAGGCTCGGCTCGGCGATGTTGTATTCGGACAGAAAGGCTTGCGCGTCTTCGGTGGAAAGTTGGGCGATTTCCATTTCCAGCCGGCCCCTCAACACAACCGTGTGCGCGCGGGAGTGGAGCTTGTCTTGAGCATAGCCGAAGGAAGCATCCGCGATTTTCTCCTCGTTGTCGTCGTCGCCAATATTGATCACCGTCAACAACGGCTTCTGCGTCAGAAACGAATGTGACGACAGGCTCTTTTGATCCTCCGCCGCCAACTCAATTTCGCGCAGGGGCTTTTCGGCGGAGAGCGCGTCGTGTAGTTTTGTGAATAATGTTTGCTCGCGTTGCGCAGCCGTTTTGTCTTTCACACCGCCTTTTCGCAATTCGTCGGCCAATTTCTCCAGCTTGCGTTCCACGGCCACCAGATCATTCAACAGTAGATCGGTTTCCATCGCGCTCATGTCGCGCTGCGGGTTCACGCTCCCGCCCGGATGCGGCACGGCCGGGTTTTCAAACGCGCGCACGACGTGAATGAAGCCGTCCATCAGCGCCATTTGATTCAGAAGTGGGCCGCTGAATCCGCTCTTGCCCGCGCCCTCTTCCAGGCCGGCGATGTCGGCGTAATTCACTTGCGCGTAAATCGTCTTCTTCGGCTTGAACATCGCCGACAGTTTATCCACGCGCCCGTCCGGCACGTTGACGACGGCCTGCGTCACCTCAAAGCGCCCGCCGGCGGTCATTTGCCCCACGGGTTTACTGCCGCCCGTGAGCGCGTTGAAGATCGTTGTCTTTCCAGATTGGGGGAGACCGATAATGCCGAGTTTCATGTATAATTGGGATAAGGCCGAAGTGGCGGAACTGGCAGACGCGCACGACTCAAAATCGTGTACCTTCGGGTATGTGGGTTCGATTCCCTCCTTCGGCACTAACGCGGCGGCATTATATCATAGGCACTTTGGGGGAACGCGGGGCATCGTGCGCCCGCGTTTTCGTTAATGACGCGAACTACTCTCCTCAATTTGATCGTCGGTCTCGCGCTCGGACTTGCGCTCGGACTCGTGTACACGTGGAAGATCGATCCCGTGAAATACACGGACGTGGCCCCCGACTCGCTCCGCGCCGATTACAAAAGCGATTACGTGCTGATGATCGCCCAAGCCTACGCCGCCGACACCGATCTCGATCTGGCCCGCGCGCGGCTCGCCACGCTCAACGCGCCTGACCCTATTCAACTCGTCGCCAACATCGTTGCCCAACAAACCGCCGCCGGCGCGCCGCCTGGCGACTTGAACGCACTCAACACCCTCGCCGCCGCGCTGAAAACTTCACCGTGATCCGTCCATCCCTTATCTTCCTCGGCCTCCTCATCGGCCTCGTGCTTGGCGTGGTCTACGGCTGGGTGATCAGCCCGGTGAAATACACCGACACCGCGCCCGCCGCGCTTCGCCGCGATTACAGAGATCAATACCTGATTCTGATCGCGCAGGCTTACACTGCCGACGGCGACCTGGATCGCGCGCGCCAACGGATCGCGAGTCTGGGCGACGCCGATGCGGGGGAAGCGGTCACTGCGTTGGCCCAACAACTCGCCGCCCAAGGGAAGGACTCGTCCGCGCTCTCCGCGCTGGCCTCCGCATTGGGAGTCGGAATCTCCGCCGTGACCTCTGCACCCCCGCCCACACTCCCACACCCTCCTACCCTCACACCAACCATTACCCCGACCCTCCTTCCTTCCATCACACCCTTGCCGACTCTGACGCCATCGGCCACCCCCGTTTATGATTACGATCTCCTCGTTAACGAAACGTATTGCAACGACGCCGAGCGCGCGCCGTTGATCATCGTAGACGTTGTGGACGCGGACAGCGCGCCACTGCCTGGCGTCAAAGTGATCGTGAAGTGGGCCGAAGGGGAAGACGGCTTTGTCACCGGACTCAAGCCGGAGATCAGTTCGAGCTACGGCGATTTCCTGATGAACGTCGGCACGACCTACAGTGTGCAGATCGGGAGCCGCACCCCGCCCGTCACCGGGCTGGCCGCCCCCACCTGCGTGGCCGCCGCCGACGGCAAGCCGTACGCGGGCGCGGTGCGGCTGGTGTTTCAACGAAAGTAGAGACGTTCCGGCGGAACGTTTCTACAATCCCTTGACAGAGACTTCTCTATCGGTGACAATCGCGCCCATTCGAAAAATCTAAAGGACGGACATGAGTCGAGTCATCAACACGGACGGTGTGGGCAAGCAACGGAATCAGATGAGCAAAGCAGTGCTGATTGCGATTCGAGAATTGGCGACGAAAAAGCAAATTGACGACGAGGCGCGCGACATGGCCGCATTCCTCTCGCTGGCGCTGACTCAAATTCACAGCACGGTGGATCAATCCGTGAAAGCGTGGGAGAAGCGCGACTACTGGGTCAAAGCCGATCAGTTTCGCATGCAGTGGGCTTGGGCGCAATCCAGCGCGGAGAAGGTGAAAGAGGCGGTGTTGATCAACGACTGGGGCGAACTGGCCGTGCTCATGCCGGAGATTGCGGCTAAACTCGGCGCGATTAAACTTCCAAAAAGCAACACGGTTGGCAAGCCGTGGCGCGGGGCGTTGGTGGAGTTAAAGAAACGAGCATCGAATGGGAGGCAGGCAGACAAGTAAACAAGTAGACAGGGAAACAGGGCTTGCCTCTACTTGTGTACCTGTCTACTTGTCTACTTTTCATGCTTCCGCCAATCGCCTCTTCAGCGCCTCAATCGGCCCAATCGGTGTCGGGTCAACTCCGTAAGCCATCGCCAGAAAATAACTGACGTAATCGCCGTAATGCAGGGCCGTGAGCATTTGCGCCAGCGGAGTCGCGCCGATCCCTTTGATCACATCGGTATTGAATCCGGCAGCCATGAACAATTTGCGCGTCGTCTCGGAGCGGATTTTGTTGCGCGGATGATCGAAATCTGATTCGAGAAATAGAACCATGTATTTGCCAATTAGCGACTCGGGGTTGGCCGTGCCGACGACGCTGTTGTGATTCATCTCCGGCAAGTCCTCGAACTGCGCCCAGGCTTTGGCGTTTTCTGAAATCTGCCCCTTCCACCGCCGCGCCACCGGGGCCATGATCCCCGAACCGAAAATCAACGGATAGCGATCCATGACCTGCCCGGCCATGCGCTTGGCCGGGTTGCGCGCCACCGGCGACTCGGCGCGTAGGCTGTTTTGCTGTTCGCGCATCGCCTTGACCGCCTCGGCAACGGCGGCTGACCCTTCGGCCACGCTCAGAGCTTGCTTGTCCGCAATGAATCCGGCGCGCGAGAGCAGAGCCAATGGAAGCGCGAGCGAGTATCCCACGACGGCGCGCGGCTGGCTCTTGTATTCAAACGGCCACACCACACCACCCGCGCTCCGGCACAATTCGGCAATTGGCCCGCCGGTGGTGATCGCCAATAATTTTGTCTTGCGTTGAATCGCCTGCTTGAACGCCGAGAGCGTTTCTTCCGTGCCGCCCGAATACGACGCGCCGATGACGAGCGTATGCGGCCCGGCCGCCCACGCCGGAAGATCGTAGTCGCGGTTGATCGTGAGGGATACACGGCACGCATTCATCACCAATGCTTGCACTAGCGAGCCGCCAATGGCCGACCCGCCCATGCCGCACAACACAATCTGAGTCACCGCTGACAGATCGGGCAGGGGCAGTGTTTGTCCCAACGCCCAGGCGGCCTCGATCTGATCCGGCAAGCCGTCAATGTGGGCCAGCATGTTGTCGGGGTCGAGTTGTTTGAAACGATTGAGGTCGTCGAGGTTCATAGAGTTCAATACTCAATACTCAATACCCAATACCCAACGCTCATTCTGTATTGAGTATTGGGTATTCCTGTATTGGGTATTCCCGTATTGCTCACAGCTCTGTGGCAATCTTATACACTTCCCTCCGCGCCCGGCCGCTTTGTTCGGCGATCTGTTTGGCGGCGGCGGCGCGGTCGAGGCCGAGGGCAATGAGGTCGCGCAAGGCAGCGCGGATGCGATCTTCATCCCACACTTCGACCGCCGGCGCTGTTTGGCCTTCGATGACCAACGAAATTTCGCCGCGCACCTCGGCCAGGCCAAAATGCGCGAGGGCGGCGCTCACTGTTCCCCTGAAAATCTCTTCGTGCAATTTTGTCATCTCGCGGCACACGGCAATGCGCCTGTCGCCGAGCGCGCGTCGAATGTCGGCCAGCGACTCGAGCAAGCGGTGCGGTGTTTCAAAGCAGATGAGCGTGCGCGAGTCGGCGGCGTTGGCGGCCAGCGTTCGGGCGCGGTCACCGGCTTTGCGCGGCAGGAATCCGAGGTAGACGAACGAGTCGGTGGGCAGGCCGGAAACGGCCAGGGCCGAGAGGACGGCGGACGGGCCGGGGATCGGCGTCACCGTGATCCCGCGCGCAATGGCTTCGCGGATCAATTCGTAGCCCGGATCAGACACGCCGGGAAAACCGCCGTCGGAGACCAACGCCACGTCGCCCGCTTCCAGTTGATTGAGAATGGTTTCAAGTTTCGAGAGTTTGTTGTGCTCGAAATAGCTGGTGGACGGCGTCGAGATGTTGAAGTGCTGGAGCAGTTTCGCCGTCTGCCGCGTGTCTTCGGCGGCGATGAGGCTGGCTTCGCGCAACACGCGCAAGGCGCGCGCCGAAATGTCCTCCAGGTTGCCGATGGGCGTGGCGACGATGTAGAGAATACCCACAGCGACAGAAAGCAGTCGGCAGCGGGCAGTGGGCAGTGAGATGCAAACTGCCGACTGCCTTCTGCTGACTGCCTAGTGGTTTTGCACGAAATTCACCAACAGCAAATTCTTGCTGCAGTCGGCAAAGGTGTTGACGGTGACGAAATCGGAGAGGGGCGCGCCGCCGGTGTCGAGCAGTTGCACGCGGTATTCGCCCGTCGTTTGAATGACGTGGTCGGCCAGGAAAAATTCAAAACCGCCGGCGCCGTAGGCCGTTTTGCTGCCGGTGAAGGCATCTTGATCTTGCCCGCCGCCGTCGAGATGCACGAGGAGGCCAATGATCGGATTGCCCGCCAGGTCAAACGCCTGCCCGCCGATGCCCATCCAATTGCACCCCTGCGCGTTGGAAAAATTTTGCAGGGCGACCGGCCCGTCGCCCTGCGCGGTGAAAGGGAAGGCCGAGCGCGTGGGCGAGGGCGTGACTACCGGGCCGCCGGGTGTGTCGCTAACCTCAACCGCGCCGGGCGTGTCCGTGATCGTTTGCGGCGCAGGCGTTTCTGAAGCGACCGAAGTGATTGTTGCCAACGGCGTGAAGGTGGATGTCCAGGCCGGAGGCAGCGTCGGAAACAAAGAGGTTGTGGAGGTGGCGGTGGGGCTGGGCAGAACGCCGACAGCCGGGAGTGTGGGCGGCGGGAAGGGGTTGAAGAAAATAGTCGGGTTCGCCAACAGCGCGGCGAACACGCCGCCGACGGCGCACGTGGCGAACAGCGCCATGATGGTCAGCAAGTTAACGAGAAGTGATCCGCGTCGTCCCATAATGTCGCTCCCTCACGGCAAAAACTTTTCGATAACGGCGTCCGCCCGCAGTTGTGCTCGCCATGAGTCAACCGCTTGCCGCCGCAATAGCGACAGGGATGTTGGCGAGAGGGGATGCGCGCCGCGCTCAAGTGTTTGCACGATATGATAACCCAGTGCGCTTTTTATTGCGCCGCCGGTTTGGCCCGGCTCCAGCGCAAAGGCGGCGTCGGCCACTTCCGGCACGGTGAGGCCGCCTTTTGGAAACCAGCCCAGGTCGCCGCCGTTCACTTTTGAGCTTTGATCCAATGAACGCTGTACGGCCAGTGTTGCAAAATCCGCGCCAGCGGCGAGGTCGGCCAGCGTGCGGTCGGCGTCTTCCGGTGTGGCCAGCAAAATTTGCCTGGCATGCACTTGATCCGCTTCGAGCGGCACGTTGGCAGCCACTTGCGATTGAACCGCGCTGATCAAAATGCCGTCGCGCAGTTCGGCGCGAAATTGATCGGCGGTGTAAAGGTTGGCGGCCAGCCAAGCGTTGAAGGCCTCTGGCCCGCCGCGCGCGGCCACTGCCTGGTCGTAGGCGGCTTGCGCGTCGGTTTCGCTCGCGGCCAGTCCGGCGGAGGCCGCCGCTTGCAGGATCAACGCTTTATCGATCAGCGCCTCCAGCACGCGGGCACGGTAATCGCCTTCTTGCGA
>CAYYCF010000003.1:14202-29524 GCA_964470235.1 uncultured Anaerolineales bacterium
GCGGCGCGGACGCGCATGGCGAGGTCGCCGAATTGAGTGGAATAAGTTTGCGCGAGCGTGCGGGGGCGCGGGAGGGGAACGGGCAGATCGGCGCGGAGCCGACCGGGGCGCGGGGTGAAGGCCAGCACGCGGTCGGCAAGAAAGACGGCTTCGGAGATCGAGTGTGTGACCATGATCACGGTTTTGCGATAGCGATCCCAGATGCGGAGGAGTTCGAGCGCCATGCGCTCACGGGTGATGGCGTCGAGCGCGCCGAAAGGTTCGTCAAGCAGCAGCACGTCGGGGCGGTGGACAAGAGCGCGGGCGATGGCGACGCGCTGTTCCATGCCGCCGGAGAGATCGCGCGGGCGCGCGTTGTCGAATCCGGCCAGGCCGACGAGTTCGATCAAATCGTTGGCGCGGCGCAGGGTTTCGTTTTTGGGAACGTGTTGCAGTTCGAGCGGCAGGGTGATGTTTTGCAGGACGGTGCGCCACGGCATGAGGTTGGCTTTTTGAAACACCAGCCCGATGCGGCGGCGCGGATGCGCTAAAGGTTCGCCTTCGAAGATCACTTCGCCCGTCGTCGCCGCCCGCAATCCGGCCAGCACTTTGATCAGGCTGCTCTTGCCGCACCCCGAAGGCCCGACGATGCAAAGAAATTCACCCGGGGCAACGTCGAACGAAACATCTGCCAGCGCGGCCAATCCGCCGTCCCCGTTGGGGTAGGTGAGGCTCACGTGCTGAAGGGTGAGGATGGGGGGCATGGGGGAGGGTGTGGGAGTGTGGGGGTGTGGGAGTGGACGCCCCGCGAAGCGTCCCATACCCCCATACTCAATTACTTCACAAACTCATTCGTAAACGCTTTATCCAAATCAATGGCCGAAGGAATCAAGCCCATGTCGAGCAGGGTGTTCTGAGTGGTCTCCCATTTGGTTTTGTCGGAAAGGCCTGGGGAGGGGGTCTGCCACATTTCGATGGAGGCGGCCAGCACGGCCCGGGCGGTGTCAACAGTTGCCGCGTCGCCGTTGGCCAGCGTTTCAATGTATTTCTTCGAGGTGTCTACCGCCGCAGACGGGTCGGCCATAGTGTCGGCGATGCCCTTAAGTATGGCGGCGACCATGCCACGCACCAGTTCGGGATGATCGGCGATGGTCTTATCGTTGGTGGCCAGGCCGTTGCTGGCCAGGTCGGCATAGTCGGCGACGTAAATGACGTTCAATGATTCACCGGCGGCCTGGAGCCTCACCGGCTCGTTGTTGGCATAGACCACGGCGGCTTCAACTTGATCGGCGGTGAGGGCTTCGGCTTGCGTGAAGCCGATGGACTCTAACTGCACATCACTTTCTTGGATGCCTTGAGAATTCAACAAGGCGCGCAGGCCGACGTACGACGCGCCGTAGAGTCCGGGCAGACCCGCCTTTCGGCCTTTGAGGTCGGCCGGAGTCTTGATCCCTTTCGCTTCTTTCGACACGACGGCAACCGGATATTTCTCCCACCATTTCATGACGTATGTCACCGGCAGTCCCTGCGCCCGCGCTTGAATGATCTGCTCGGCGCTGACGTTGGCAAATTGCAGTTCGTTTGTGCCGAGGAGCGGGACGGAGTCGTTTTCGAACATCGTCACAAATTCAATCTCAATGCCTTGTTCGGCGAAATATCCCTTTTCGGCGGCGACGTAAAACGGCGCGAACTGTATGTCGGGGATGTAGCCCATAGCCAGTTTGACGTGGGTGAGCGGCGGAGGAGTTTGGGTCGCTTCGCGTGGGGGTGTGGGCGTAGCCGGCGGCGCTCCGACGCAGGCGGTGAGGGTGAATACCAACAGAGCTAAAAGCAACTTCTTCATTCTGAGTCTCCTTGATAGTTTGATTTAACTTCCAGCGGATAGGAAGCGGAAAAGCGGATAATGGCAGTCATCCGTTTTTCCGCTTAAGCATCCGCTGGAAAGAGTGGCTTACTCTTTCCATTTCAACAGAATGCGCTCCAGCACGGCCACGCAACCGTACAACGCCATGGCCATGGCGACGAGGGTGAATACAGCGACGAAGACCAGCGCGGTGTCGAACTGGCCACGGGCGGCGCTGATGAGGAAGCCCAGCCCGCGATCCGCGCCGACGAACTCGCCCACCACCGCGCCGATCACCGACAAGGTCGCCCCGATCTTCACGCCGCCCAACAAGAGAGGAAGCGCGGCGGGCAACTCAAGATGGACAAAGGTTTGCCAGCGGCTGGCGCGCAGTGAGCGCATGAGGTCGCGCAAATCCGGCTCGACGGAGCGCGCGCCGACGATGACGTTGATCAATACCGGGAAGAATACGATCAGCGCACAGATCAAAACCTTTGAGGTCAAGCCCGATCCAAACCAGATAACGAGCAGGGGCGCGATGGCGACGATGGGGACGGACTGCGAGGCGACGATATACGGGGCGAGCAGTCGTTCGAGCACGCGCGATTGTCCGAGCCAGTATCCGAGCGCGGCGGCGACGGCCAGGCCGAGCACGAGCCCGCTCAATGTTTCACTGAGAGTAATGGCCGTATGGCGGATCAGTGTGCCGTCGGCGAGGGCGATCAACCCCCGTTCCCACACGCGAAGCGGCGAGGGCAGGATGAAGGCCGGGTAGCCTTTGATCCAGATCAGCCCTTGCCAGGCGATCAACAGCGTAGTAATCGAGATCGGCAGCAATAATAGTTGTCGCGCGCGCAGAGAGCGCGATTTGACGGGCGGCTCGGAGAGGAGTGTTGAATTAATTGAATTGGCAACAGCCATAAAAATACCCCACAGTGAATTTCACCTGCGGGGCAATGGCGAATCGAAAGAAGTGTCCAGCGATTGGAAATCGCGGCCACGCAACGCGACGTCGGCCTACGCCGACTAAGCCTGCGAGGGCAGGCTTCGCTTTGCGGTGGCGCGGTTCAAACCGCCAACAAAACAAAACTCCCGATAACGGCGGGAGGGGAGCGTGTCTCATCCCGCGTCCTCGGGGGCGCGCGCAACAGAAACCGCGCCACTGCGGTTGCTGTCACCTTCTTTCATCCAGACTTATCGTGAAGTGGGGCGGACTTTCCAGTCCGCTGTAGCGGGCTAGAAAGCTCGCTGCTACCACTACAAAGCGAATTACTGTCGGCTCCGGAATCGCACCGGATCGTGCCAGCAAAGCCAGCTCGCGGGCTTGTCGTGAGGTTATCTTTTGTGGCAGATGACAACCTGTGGCCGACTTACCGCCGATCGGGAGTTGGGAGTTATCCCGCACCCTGCCCCGAAGGTCGAATATTCAGTTGACGAGATTATACTATAATCCGAAATGGGAAGGATAACTGACATGAGTAAAATCAAATTGATCTTCAACCCCATGTCCGACCGCGGCCGCTCCGGCCAAAAGGCCTCCGATCTGCGCGCCATCGTCGAGGAATACGGCGGCGCGGATTGGGTTGGCACCGAGTATCCGATGCACGCCGGAGAGTTGGCCGCGCGCGCCGGGCTGGATGGCTATGATACGGTGGCAGCCATGGGCGGCGATGGCACGGTGCACGAAGTGGTCAACGGCCTTATGCGCGTCGCCGCGCCGCACCGCCCCAAACTCGGCGTTGTCCCCATCGGCTCCGGCAACGATTTTGCTTTTGGCGCGGGCGTGTCGCTCGAGCCCAACGAAGCAATGAAGCGCGTGTTCACCGGCGCGACCAAAGCTGTGGACATCGGATCGATCCGCGACAACAACAACCGGCTCGAATATTGGAACAACACCGTCGGCACGGGCTTCGACGCCAAAGTCAACATCATGAGCCGCAAGATGACCAACATCTACGGCTTTGCGCTGTATTTGACCGCCACCCTGCGCACCATTGCCCAAGATTACGAATCGGCGCAAGAGAAATTGATCTTCGACGACGGCGAGCCGATAGAGCGCAGCGTGTTGATGCTGACGCTGGGCAATGGCCCGCGCGAAGGCGGCGGCTTCCTCACCACCCCCTCGTCCAAAGTGGACGACGGCACGTTCGAGTATGCAATGATCGGCCACATGGGCCGCGCCGCAATTTTGCAGCTTCTGCCGCAAGTCATGCAAGGCACGCACGGCAAATCGAAGCGCGTCACGATGGGCACGTTCAAAAAACTGCGCGTCGAATCGGACCGCGCCCTGCCCATTCACACCGACGGCGAGCTGTGGTCGCCTTACGAAGTCAACACGCGCTGGATTGAAGTTGAAATGTCGCCGGGGGCGGTGCAACTGCTGACGTAAAACGTGATCCACGAAGGGCACGAAGTTCACGAAGTTGTCTTTCGTGTGCCTTCGTGTCCTTCGTGGAATAACATGCCCGATCTCGAACACACTTACCTCGATCACGATCTGGCCCTCTTGCGCGCCATTGCCACGCAAGCCGGCATAGAACTCACTGCCCCCAACGCCCGCGCCGCCGCCGCCGAACTCGCCGCCGCTTTGCGCGACCCCGAAACCGTTGACCTCCTCCTCGCCCACGCGATAGGACAACCTGACAATTCGCCCGGCGAAGAATCAGAAACCGGAACGCGATCCGCGCTGAATGCCTTGCTCCGCGCCGGCGGACGATTCGCCGTCGCCCCATTTGCGCGCCGCTTCGGCGAGCCGCGCCCGCTCGGCCCAGGCGCGCTCTCGCGCGAGCGCCCGTGGGAGAATCCCGTCAACGCCACTGAAGCGTTGTACTTCAACGGCCTCATCGGCCGCGCTTTCATGGACTCGGAGGCCGGGCCGCAAGAATATTTTTTTCTCCCCGATGATTTGATTCCGAATCTGCCGCCGCCGCCCGAACAGCCCACCGGATCCATCGGCGAACTGATTCCGACGACCGCGCCGGATGAGGCGCGTCCGGCCAGTTCCGCGCTGGTGGACGACGCCGTCACCGTGCTGGCCGCCACCCAACGGCAGCCTGGGCGCGCGCCGCGCGCCGACGAACTCGCGCCCTTTCTTCGCCTGCCGGCGTTTGATTTGGTGTCTGCCCTGCTTGCCGATCTCACATTGATCGCGCCCGGCGGCAAACTTGACCGCGAGCGCGTCAAACCTTTTTTGAGCGCCAGCCGCGCCGAACAACTGCGGACGCTGGCCGAGGCGTGGCGCGACTCGAAAAACTGGAACGATCTCCTTCACGTCCCGTCGCTCCGCGCCGAGCCGGGCGCATGGCACAACGACCCGCTGACCGCCCGCGCGTTGATCATCCGTTTGTGCGCCGACCTGCCCTCCGGCGAATGGAAGAGTCTCGACTCTTTCGTCGCCTTTGTGCGCGAACATCACGCCGATTTTCAGCGCCCCGCCGGAGATTACGACTCGTGGTACATCCGCGATTCGGCGACCGGCGATTATCTGCGCGGCTTTGAGCATTGGGATCAAGTGGACGGCGCGCTCGTCCGCTATTTGATCGCCGGCCCCATGCACTGGCTGGGGCTGACGGACGTGAGCAGTGACGGCTTTCGCCTCACCCCGATCTTCTCCGCGTTTGTGGGCCGGAGCGAATGGAACATCCCCGAAAAGCAGAAACCCATTGCGATCAAACCGGACGGCACGCTCGTCGTTCATCGCGCCGTGAATCGTTTTGATCGTTTTCAAGCGGCGCGCATCGGCGAATGGCTGCCGCCAAAAGAGAAGGAAACCTACGAATACCGCCTCAGCGGCAGTTCACTGCAAGCCGCCAGCGCGCAGGGCATCACCGCCAAACACGTTCTCGCTTTTCTGCGCCGCGCCTGCGAGCAACCCGCGCCGCAGCGGGTGATGGACGCCGTCGAACGCTGGGGCAGAAACGGAATCGAAGCGCGCGCATCGCGGTCAACCATCCTGCGCGTCCGCAACGCAGAACTGCTCGACCTTCTGCGGCGTTCGCCCAAGACCAAACATTATCTCGGCGAGACGATTGGCGGCTTGATGGTGGAAGTGAAGAACTGGGAGAAGTTGAGGGAAGGGATGATGGAGTTGGGGGTTGTGAGTGAATATCAAGCGTGAGGTTCCCCGTAACGCGTGATGCGTGACTCGTGAACACAAGCCGCGCATCACGGATTACGTTTCATAATATTACCCTGTAACAACCACGCCGACCACGAAGATGTTGATCCACGAAGTCACACGAAGGAACACCAAGAATCCTTCGTGGAACTTCGTGTTCTTCGTGGAGTGTTTTTGGTTGCGGCGGGAGGCCGCGCTATGTCCGCGCTCGACAAAGCCATCGCAGGTTTCAAGAGATCATTCGGGAATGCTGACCCGGCATTTATTGTGCGCTCACCGGGGCGAGTCAATTTGCTGGGCGAACACGTTGACTACAACAACGGCTGGGTTCTGCCCGTCGCCATTGATCGCGCTGCGTACTTGGCCGTCCGCCGCTGCCCGAGCCCGCTCGTTTCGCTCGGCGCGGCTGACCTCGACGACAGCGTAACGTTTCGGGTGACGGAAACGGCGCAACGCAAAAATGTCGTCGGCCTTCCACTGCCAAGTTGGGCGCTGTACCCGGCGGGCGTGGCCCACGTTCTGCACGAAACGGGATTGAACGTTACCGGCATGGACGTGATTCTTTCGTCCGACGTGCCGCGCGGCGCGGGGTTGAGTTCGAGCGCGGCGGTGGAGTTGGCGTTTGCCGTCGCCTGGCGCGAACTCGGCGGCTGGCAGAAGAATGGAATGGAACTGGCTTTGCTCTGCCAAAGAGCGGAGAACGAATACGTCGGCGTGAACTGCGGTCTCATGGATCAATTCGCCTGCGCCAACGGGCAAGCCGATCACGCGCTTCTGCTCGACTGCCGGACTCTGGAATGGGAAGCCGTGCCGCTTCCGCCGGGCGTGTCCATCGTGATCGCCGACACGATGAAGCGCCGCGAGTTGGGCAGGAGCGAATACAACAACCGCCGCGCCGCGTGCGAAGAGGCCACCCGCGCGTTCGCCGCCGTGCTTCCCGGCGTGCGCGCCCTGCGCGACGTGAGCGCCGCGGACTTTGACAAATATTCCCGTTTGCTCGCGCCGGAAGTGGCGAAACGGGCGCGGCACGTGGTCGAGGAATGTGAGCGCACGGTGGCGGCGGTGGAGTCACTACAGCACGGCGATGTAGAATCATTCGGTCAGGCGATGAATGAATCGCATCGCACGCTCCGCGATTATTATGAAGTGAGTTGCATTGAGTTGGACGCGATGGTGAACGCCGCGCAAAGTTTGGATGGTTGCTACGGCGCGCGGCTGACGGGGGCGGGGTTCGGCGGGTGCGTCGTGGCGCTGGTGGCCGCCTCTTCCGCCGACAATTTCAAACGTGAACTGGCGAAACGCTACGAAGGCGCGACCGGCATCAAGCCGGAGATTTACGTGTGCAAGGCTTCGGCGGGGGCAGGAATATCGGACGCGGATGAACGCAGATAAACGCGGGTTTTTCAAAACGGCTTCGCGATCTTCGCGTTGCCTGCCCCCTTTGGGGGTTGCGGTGATATTTAGACTCTGTCCGTAAACGTAGCCTCGCCCCTTGTGGGCGGCGGGGACAAGCCCCGATGCTACGGGTTAGACTCTTGCCGTGAGCAGTCGCCGCCGCTCAAATCGCCGCGCAAGACTGCTGTATAATTGTTGCCACCATGCCATCCGAGTTGACTGAGCAGCAAGTCAAACAGATCATCCTGCGCGAACTGCCCGCGATTGTCCAAAGCGATCAGGAAGTGCGCGAGTTCATTCTGCGCCTGTCGCGCGAACAGTTCGCCGACAAACGCGGGACCGAAAGCCGCTTTGATCGCCTGCTCGACGAACTGCGCCGCGACCGTGAAGAACAGGCGCGGAAATGGAACGAGGAGAGGGAAGCGCAGAAGCTGAATTGGGATGAGCAGAAGCTGAAGTGGGCAGAGAACAGCCGCAAGTGGGAAGAAAACAGCCGCAAGTGGGATGAGGCGAGGGCAGAAGACAGTCGCAAGTGGGAAGAAAACAACCGCAAGTGGGATGAGGCGCAGGCAGAGGACCGCCGCAAGTGGGAAGAAAACAGCCGCAAGTGGGATGAGGCGCAGGCAGAGGACCGCCGCAAGTGGGAAGAAAACAGCCGCAAGTGGGATGAGGCGCAGGCAGAGGACCGCCGCAAGTGGGAAGAAAACGCCCGAAGGTGGGAAGAGCAGACCCAAGAGAACCACTCGATGCTTAGGGCGATTCAACGACACAACCAATCCGTTGGCGCCTTGGGCGCGCGGTGGGGGCTAAGCTCGGAAGAATCTTTCCGCAACGGGCTCAGGGGAATTTTGGAGAGTTCGTTCAACGTCACGGTGGAGAATTATTCGGATCGCGACGAGGCCGGAGACGTCTTTGGGCATCCCGATCAAGTGGAGTTGGACGTGATCGTCAAGAACGGCCTGTTGATTTTGTGCGAGCTCAAATCGTCCATGAGCAAATCCGACATGTACGTCTTCGAGCGCAAACGCCGCTTCTACGAGAAGCGGCACAACCGGACGGCGACGCGCGCGCTGGTCATCTCGCCGATGGTGGACGCGACGGCCCTGCCGGTGGCGAAACAATTCGGAATCGAAGTGTACAGCAGCGCGTTTGACCTCCCGCCGGCGGTGTCTGAGCCGTAGCCACACGGAGTGTCTTGAAGACACTCCGTGTCTGCTATTGCGCCAACTTCCAATTCGGCTTCACATCCATATCCAGCGAGTCGCGCTGGCCGGAGAGAAAGCGCCAATGACCGGCGGCGGCGATCATGGCCGCGTTGTCGGTGCAAAGGACGAGCGGCGGAAAGCGCACGGGGAGGGGACATGCGCGCTTTTCCATTTCGACGCGCAGCGCTTTGTTGGCCGATACACCGCCCGCAATGAAAATCGCTTTCGCATTAAGCGCGCGCGCCGCGGCGCAAGTTTTTTCGGCCAGCACTTCGACGGCGGCGGCTTGAAAACTGGCGGCCAGGTCGGCGATGGGCGTGCCGGGGGGCGGCGGGGTTTCGCCGGGCTGCAAAGCGGGATTCTGCCGTTTGAGTTCGCGCAATACGGCGGTCTTCAGCCCGCTGAATGAAAAATCGTGCGTGCCTGCGAGCCACGATCTCGGAAACGGGAACGCCGCCGGATTCCCCTCCCGCGCAGCCTTTTCGATGTGCGGCCCGCCTGGGTAGGGCAGGCCCAACATGCGCCCCACTTTGTCGAAGGCTTCGCCCGCCGCATCGTCAATCGTGCCGCCGAGTCGTTGATAGCGGAGATGATCGGTCATCAACACCAATTCCGTGTGACCGCCGGAAACGATCAAACACATCACCGGAAACTGCACTTCGCCCGCGCCCTCGATCAACCACAATGAATACAGATGCCCTTCGAGATGGCTGACGCCGATCAGCGGCAGGCCGCGCCCGACCGCCAACCCTTTGGCCGCGTTCATCCCCACGACGAGCGACCCGGCCAACCCAGGCCCACGCGTCACGGCAATGGCGTGAATATCATCCAGCGCGACCCGCGCCTGCTCCAATGCTTGCGATATGACCGGATAGATGGCCTCAATGTGCATGCGCGAGGCCATTTCCGGAAACACGCCGCCGTACTGCGCGTGGAAATCCGCTTGCGAAGCGACGACGTTAGACAGTATCGTCCGCCCGTCTTCCACAACGGCGGCGGACGTTTCGTCGCAGGAGGTTTCGATGCCGAGAATACGCATATTCGAAATCCCAAATCCAAATATCCAAATCCCAATCGTGTCTCAGTCCGGGATTATTGGGATTTGGTAGTTGGGATTTGGGATTTAGGATTTGAGTGGAATCACCAAATCCTTCTTAAACTCCCCAATCGTCTCCAGCGTTTTCGTTTCGGGGTTGAGCCACAGAAAATCCTCGATGCGGACGCCGAAGCCTTTGTCGGGGTAATACAGCCCAGGCTCGACGGTGATGGCGATGCCGGGCTCGAGCGCGTCGGTGTTGCCGTCGAACTCGGCCAGGCGGGGATTTTCGTGAATGTTCAGCCCCACGCCGTGCCCCAGACTGTGAACGTAACCTTCGGTGGTTTTGGGATGACTGCGCATCGTCGGGTGGCCGCGCGATTCAAAATAGTCGTTGGTCATCTTCTGGTAGTTGGCGCACGGCGTGCCGGGGTGCATCGAGTCGGTGCTGATGTTGAATATCTCCAACACTTCGTCGTATGCCTTTTCTACTTCGGGCGGCGCGTGCCCCACGCACCACGTGCGCGTGAAATCGAAGAAATAACCGCCGCCGGCCTCGCACGGAAAGATGTCGAAGATGATGGTCTTGCCCAGCGCAATGGGGTCGGCCTCTTCGCCGTGCGAATGCGGCACTCCGGCGTCGCGCCCGATAGCAAATATGAAATCATCGGGGTGTTCAATGTTGAGTTCCACGCTCCAGCGGCGAATTTCGCGCTTCACGTCGCCGACGGTGAGCGGCGCGCCGCCGTCTTTGATCAACACGCCGTCTTTGGCGCGGCGGCTGGCCAGATAATCCCACGTCTTGCCGACGACGATCATCGTCTTGTCGGCTACGGCGCGGATACGTTTTACCTCTTCGGCGTCTTTGGTGTACCAGGCGCGCTCGAAGATCGTGTTGTTGTACTCGCCCACGATTTGAATGTCGGGGCGAAGCTCCATTAACTGATTCCAAAAAGCCAGCGCCGCGCCTTGTTCCTCGCGGCCATACACTGCTACCCGGCCTCTCACGCCGAGTTCGTCGAGCATCATGCCGATGAGTCGCGCCCGCGCGCGGAGCGTGTTGCCTTTCTCTTCGCTGAGAATTTTCACCGGCTCGTACCGGTTGCGGTCAATCACACGCAAACCCGACTTGGCCGCTTCGTCGCGCTCCATCGAATTGGCGAAGATCACCGGCGGCTCACCGCGCTTTTTGATCACGGTGGTCACTTCGCCGACCTTTGCGCCGTTTACCAGATAATACATCGCCGGGTTGGCGTGCGCCGGGCCGGTGACGATCAGCGCGTCGACATTGCGTTCGGCCATCAATCGGTCGAGATCGGATTTCATTGAAAAGTCTCTCTCCTCACTGTCGTTAGTCTGCGACGCCCTGAAAACGGCGGACGGGTTTTCGACAACGGATGTTAACGGATGGGAACGGATATTTTCGCGGCAAGCTCCCGCGCATGATCGTCCAGCCAGTCGGCCTCTTCATCGGCGCCGCGCGCGCGGGCGTATTCGGACGCTTCCGCGTATTGCTTCGCGGCGTCTTGAATCTCTCCGGCCAGTTCAAGATGCTCGGCCACCATTGCGCCAAAGCCCGCCCCGGCGAATTTTGCCAGCCATTTTGCCACCGCCAAATGATATTGCTTGTGGTGTTTGCGCGGCAAGAGGCCGTACGCTACGTCGCGCAACAGCGAGTGCTTGAAGATGTATTCTTGTTCCACTGCAACCGCACTGCCCGCCCGCGGAAAGACTAATTCCGCCCGCACTAATTCCGCCAGCCCTGCTTGAATGAAACGTTCCATTTCCCCGGCCGGCCGCGCGAGAAGGCCGCTGCCGACGGAAACACGGGCGGCGGCCAACACGGCCCCGACCCAGAACATGCGGCCCACCACCGAGGCCAACAACGCCACACTGCGCGCTTCGGGCGACAGCGTATCCAAGCGCGCCTGCAACATGGCCCGCAGAGAAGTGGGCATCTCGGCCGCGGGGGCCAGCGACGGCCGTTCGGTCCTGGTCTTTTTTGATTGCCTCAGGCTCTTGACCATCTCTTCCAGAAAATACGGATTGCCGTCGGCTTGTTGAATCAATTCGGTCAACATAGGTTCGGGGAGAGATCGAATACTCGGATAGGCGTCGGCTACCACGTCGGCGCGGAGGGGGAGCGGTTTAAGGGTGATCAATTCTGCCGAATGGGTGAGCATGCGGCGGTAGCGCAAAAACCCCGGGCGCGCCGCGGCCAGGATCAACAGCGGCAGCGGCTCGATTTCGGATTGCAGCAAATAGTCGAGCAGGTCCATACTTCCGCCGTCCGCCCACTGCAGATCGTCCAGGAACAAAACGGTAGGGCCGTTGTGGCTGATGCGGCACAGCAGTTGGCGGGTAGCCTCGAAGGCGCGCTTCACCGCCGCCGCCGGGTTGTTGCGCGCCTCGGCCAGATGCGGGCTGTCGGGCCATTCAATTCCGGCCAGGCTGGCGATGAGATGGGCGGCCTCCTCCGCCAACGCCGAACCGCCCTCGCTGTCCCACAAAGCCTGCACGCCCCGCAGAAATTTCTCGCGCGCCTCCTCAGGCGGGTCGTTGTCTTGGAGACCGAAACGAGTATTCCACAACGATTTCCAAGTGTAGAATGGAACGCGGCTGGTCTGGGCCAGACAACGCGCCGAGAAAAAAGTGAGCGCCGGTTCGTCCGTTTCTAACTGGCTGGTGAATTCCAGGAGCAGGCGCGATTTGCCTATCCCGGCATCGCCGCGGACGATGACCAACACGGGCTGAGCCGCCTCGCGGCTTTTCCGGTACAGTTCGGCCAGGCGCGCCATTTCAGCTTCGCGCGCCACGAGGCGCGTTTCCAAACCGCCCGCGTCGCGGTAACGCACGCGGCTAGGCTGAGCCAGCGGGCCTTCGACTTCGAATACCTGAATGGCTTCGCTCTTGCCTTTCACCTGCACCGGCGGCAAGCGGCGCATACGGAACGCTCCGCGAATGAGGCGATAGGTGCTTTCGCTGACGATCACAGCGCCTGGTTCGGCGAAATGCTCCAGCCGGCTGGCGACGTTGACCGTGTCGCCCATCACGGTGTATTCGCCGCGCAGGCCGGCGTAGCCGGTCATCACCGGGCCGGTGTTGATGCCGACTCGAATCTTCAGTTCGGACGCGCCTTCGCGCGGCGAGTGGGCGGCGAACTCTGCCAATGAGGATTGCAGAGCCAACGCCGCCGCCACCGCGCGTTCGGCGTCGTCCTCGCCGCCGTGCGGCGCGCCCCACACCGCCATCACCGCGTCGCCGATGTGCTTGTCAATGTAACCGCCGTGCGTTTCGATTAACGAGTCGAGTCTCTGCCACACGTCTTTGATCAGATCGCTGGCGGCCTCAAAATCCAAACGCTCGGCTAGCGAGGTGAACCCCTGCACGTCGGCGAATAGCACGGTTGCCAAACGGCGTTCTTCGGGGTAAGGGCGGGGGGAGGAGGTCATGCGTTAAGCACGGGAACACGAAGACGCTCACGGTCATTTGAGCGGTGACAGATTGCTCAACGTGAGCAGTGTATTGAGAAATGCTTTGAGTTCAGGACATTGCGCGGCGGCGAGGGTCAGGTCTTTGTCGCGGAGGATGGCGGCCATCTCGATTTGCTTGACGTACCTCTTCGGTTTCGGCTTTGCCCGTTGGTAAAGTGTCTTCAAACGTTTTGAGGGCGGGTTCTGATTATCCACTTGTTCCGGGTTGGCGCCGGGGGACGATTGTTTGACTCCGATCCGGCCACAGATAGCATCCCAGTACGGTAACAGCCAGGCTTCGACATCGAATTGAGCGGCATGAGCATAAAAGCCGGAGGGATTGCCGGTTGCCTGCCGCAGCCAATCTTTGGCCTCCGCCGCGTTGCGAAACCGCGGATAAACATCTATGAGTGCGACAACGGCCGCTGCGCCTTTTTCGAGGGCATCTTCCGCTTGATAGCGCAGATCAGTGGGGTTGAGGCTCTTGAAATTTCTGGCTTGCAATCGGATTCGGGGTTTCTTTTGGTTCTCAGCGCGCTCGTCGAGAAATAGTTTGATTTTCTCCTTGAGAGCCTTTTCTGTTGCGCCTTCCACGACTAAAACGATTGTCGTCATGAGCGCCCACCCAGATTGCCCATCAACCACAAGTCGCCCAGCGTGTATTCCTTGAGCCATTTCTCCAAATTAAGAGTATCGGCCCAGGTGAAAGTTGTCGCCCCGGCCTCATCTTTGTCTGCGATAAGCACCTCGTTGGGTTCGAGCCAGCGAATTAACTCGGAAGAGTGTGTGGCGACGGCGGTTTGGCTTCGCGCCGATGCGCCCTGCAACAAACCGGCTAACAGCATAAGCAATTCAGGATGCAGACTGACTTCCGGCTCGTCCAGCAGGATGATCGAGGGCGTGTCGGGCGAGAGCAGAATCGCGGTCAGCCACAGAAAGCGCAGGGTGCCTTCGGAAAGCTGGCTGGGATAGAACGGCGTGGCGATGCCTTTTTGATACCATGCCATTGTCACCTGCCCTGCGCCCACGACAGGGAACTCTAACCGTTGAAAGCCGGGGAAGCCGGTTTGGAGAACTTCGACGATGCGATTATAAGAGCCGAGATCGTTGCTTCGCAAATTGTAGAGAGCAGAGTAAAGATTTTCTCCGTTGGGGCCGGGACGTCGTGTTGGTGTCAGCGACTGAGGCAAACGCACAGTTGCTCGTTGGCCCACATCCAGAAACGCATAGTATTGAATGTCGGCCAGGAGATTCCTAAGAATTTCCGTTTCAGCGCCCAGCGGCGTTTTTGCCAGCCTCAGTTCGGGCTGGCCACCGACGTATGGTGGGACAGTTTCACGCAATGTTCTGGGGTGATTGATTGCGCCGCGCTTGACCTCAAGCAGGGGCGATATGTTGGGATGCGAGGGATAACCTTTCCACTCCAGAACTTCATACAGAATATCATGCCCCGTTCCGCGCGGTGCGAGTTCAAAGTGATATGTCATTGGGCTTTCGCTCTCGGGGCTTTCCAGGTCCGCAAGCAGATGAAACGTGATTTTCTCCGGGGCATTCGCTGTTCGGCTGATGACAGCCTGCAACCCGCCGAGTGACTCTAGCCGTTCAGTCAACTGCTTCTCCGCCGCATGTTTCAAAAGAAGAAACACTTCCAACAGTGCCGTCTTGCCCGATCCATTCGGGCCAATCATTACCATCAAATCTCGCAACGGCAAGATGGCGTTTACCAAACTACGATAACCCCCGACGTGTAGTTCTGTAAGTTTCATGGCTCACCTCACCAACTGAAGAACCGTTTTGTTCAAATCAGGTTCTTCGCTTTCCCTCACCGTCCTCGGATCAAATACTACTCGATCTCCCTCCACCCGCGCAATCACCGGCGTGGGCGCGGCGCGGAGTTCGGCCAGGAATTTATTGGGCGAGCGCGCCGGCGGCCGCAGCGCGGCGAGTTTGGTGGGCAATGTTTCGCCGGGCAAACTGCCGCCGCCGATGGTGGACTGCCCGTCCACGACCTCGCCGCCCCAGGCTTCGGCCCAGCGGCGGGCGCGAGATTCGATTTCCGTGATCGACATCGAGATCATTCGCCAGACGGGAATCTTGACCGTCGCTTCGTCTTTTAGATAATGAAGCAGTGTGGCCGAAAGCGCGGCCAGGCAAAATTTATCGGCGCGGACGGCGCGGGCGAGCGGATGCTTTTTAAGTTTTTCAATCAGCGCACGTTCCCCGACGATGACCCCCGCCTGCGGGCCGCCGAGCAGTTTGTCGCCGCTGAAGATG
>CAYYCF010000003.1:29624-31254 GCA_964470235.1 uncultured Anaerolineales bacterium
TCGGTGGTGAAGCCGACAATTTTGAAATTGGAATGGTGTGCGCGCAGGAGCGCGGCAGACTTCGCCGTGATCGCTTCGGCGTAATCTCGAGCGTGGGTTCGGTTGGTCGTGCCGACTTCGACCAACTTCGCACCGGATTGCTTCATCACGTCCGGCACGCGGAACCCGCCGCCAATTTCGACCAACTGTCCGCGCGACACGATCACCTCTTTGCCTTTGGCCAGCGCGCTAAGCGCGAGCAGAACGGCGGCGGCGGCGTTGTTCACAACGAGAGCGGACTCCGCGCCCGCGATCTGCGTCAGCAATGATTCGGCGTGGATACTGCGACTGCCGCGCGCGCCTTTGTCCAAATCATATTCGAGAGTCGAATACTGTTGCGCTACAGCTTTGATCGCGGCAACGGCATCATCCGATAGAAGCGAGCGGCCCAGATTGGTGTGGATGATCACGCCGGTGGCATTGATCACCGGCCGGAGCGTGGCGGCGGTTCGGGCAGAGAGATCGGCGCGGGCGGATTGCAGAAGTTGATCGGGGGTGGGAATCGATTCGCCCTCGCGCGCGGCGGCGCGGGCCGAGTCCAGCGCGGCGCGCAATCCGTCCAATGCTAGCGGTCTGCCAAATTCTGCAATCAAATCGGCAGAGGATTGGAGCAGACTTTCAACGCTCGGAAGGTGGCGAAGGCTCATCGGGGTTCCATTGACTGCGAGCGCGGAGCAGGGTGAAGATTTCGATGGCGGCGAGGGCGGCGGCCAGCAGGAGGCCGGTGGCCCAGTTGAGGGCGCGCCCCAATTGCAGCCAGGCGCACGTCGCGCCGAACAGGCCGACCCAGATGGATTGCCGGAGCAGCACGCCATCGGACGGCGGCGTTTTTGCAAAACGCTTGTTGAGGTAGCGCGCAAACGGGAGCGCGGTGCCGGTGAGGGCCACGAACCACAACGCGAAGAACAGCCAGCGCGGCCCGACGGTGGGCAAGGCGGCGTTGAGCAAAAAGAGCAGCCCGCCCCAACCGGCGACGGCGAGAAACGAGGCGGCAATGATAAGAGCGGTGTGGCGGGGTGTGGGAGTGTTGTCCATGCGTAGAGACCCCTCGCTTCGCTCGGGGCGACATTTTCGGCTCCCGTCTGCGGTTTCGGGAGCGCCTGATCGTTTAGATGGTATTATACTTGCGACTATGGCAACCACGCCAAGACTGGAAGACGTGACTCAAATCTTGAAACGCCGTCTGCCCACCGAATACGGCGCGGTGTTGTTCGGCTCGCGCGCCACTGGCCGCGCCCGACCGGGTTCGGATTGGGACATTGGCGTGCTTGGCCCGGCCCCGCTGGGCGGCGAGGTCGTGCAATACGTTCTTGATGAATTGGATGAATTGCCGACGCTGCATTCTTTCGACGTAGTGGATTTAACGACCGTGCCAGAGTTTTTCCGCGAGACGGCGGTGCGGGGAGCGAAAAGAATTCTGCACTCTGCGGCCCTTGATGCGTTTGCGAAGGAGATAATCATGCCTGCCAACACACAAGTTGATTTGACTGTATTCGAGTCTGCTTTGGCGCGATTGCAAGACGCTCTAATACAATCTCCGAGCGAGTGGATCAGAGATGCCGCCATTCAGCGCTTCGAATTCACGTTTGAA
>CAYYCF010000004.1:0-4578 GCA_964470235.1 uncultured Anaerolineales bacterium
CTAATAAAAGACCTGACAGGTTTTCTAGTTCCCATCAGGTTTTCTTGATCAGCGCCCCCGCGGCGACTCGAACGCCGGCATCCACCTCCGGAGGGTGGCGCTCTATCCACTGAGCTACGGGGGCAACTGGGATTATTTTACCATGCTCTCACTCAACCCTCTCACCTCGCCCCGCAGCCGCTCCACAATCGTCGCATTTCCGCCCTCGTCCCCCATCTTGTTCAACTGATGCTTCTTGTAGGCTAACTCGGCGCACTGCTGATAGAAACGCCGTGTGCGCCACCACCGCATCGGGCCGCCAGAGAATCCGGCCCACTCCGCGCCGATGCGTCCGCCGAACGATCTGGCGGCCGCCGCCTGCCGCGCGGTCAGCGTCCCCAACGCCACCTCTTCGGCCAAATAATGTTTGATCCACCACGCTTCGCTAGTGAGCGAAACCAGCGCCGCCACCAGCACGCCGACGATGCCGAACCAATCGGCCAATACCGCGAAGGGCAGGCCGACCAGGCCAAACGTGACCAGCCCGTTGTGTAAACCGTGCGCGAAGATGGCCGCGCCTAGCCCCAACAGCGGGAAGAATAACTTAAGAATAATTTTTTTCTGATACCGCGCCGCCGCAAAGCCCATGCCGGTCAGACTGGTGAAGAAGGCATGGTTGAGGCCGAACAAGAACGCGCGCATGAAAATTAGACAGCCCAGCCCCGATGGGTCTTCACTGCCGCTCGAAACAAAATAAAGAATGTTTTCAATGGCCGCAAACCCGAATCCGGCCAGCGAGCCGTAGAGGATGCCGTCGAGCAATGAGTCGAACTCGCGGTAAAAGAAAATGAAAATCATCAGCACCGCGAAGCCTTTGATGGCCTCTTCGGTCAGGGGTGCGATGACACTGCCGCTGAACAGCTCGTAAGTCAACTCATTGTAGTAAAGCAGGGCCGAAGTCGGAATGTCGAGGATGACCTGCGCGATCAGCGCAATGACGGCGGACGGGATAAAGCCCCAAAGAAAGGCCGCGGCCAGCAAAGGCAGCGGCTCTTTTTCCCAGCGGTCGAGCCACCACAAGAAGCCGGCGTAAACAAGCATCGGCGCGAGGCCCATGACGACCGAAACAAAAATGAGGATCAGGATGTTCATCGCGAAGTTCCTGAATGATACACCGGAAACAAAAAGCCCCCTCTCGTGGCAGCAGCCGGAGAGGGGGCGTGGGGTCGAAACGCTTACTTCGACTTGCCTACAATGATTGTTTTCCCTATCTTGATCAAATCTGCGCTCTTCAAGCTATTCCATTTGACGATGGTGTTCACCGTCGTGCTGAAGCGAAGCGCCAGACTGTAAACGGTATCTTTGGCCTGAACAACGTAGTAAATGTTGCCGTTGTTGCGATCCATGGTCGTGTTGGGGAAGGGCCCCGGCACGATGTCGGGAGTGGGCGTGCCGGGACGTTTGGTGGCAGTGGCGGCCGGGGTGGCTGAGCCGCTGTTTCGCCTCGTCCCGCCTGTGCCACTTGTTCCGCTCGTCGCGCTTACATTGCCGCCGGCCACAACCAGCGCCGCGTCGTCCACGTACACATCGTTATGCTGAAGCGGATACACCGGCTGCGAATAGGTGAAGACCGTCACCGCGTTGGCGGCGGCGGTGGCTTGCACGGTGAACTGCGCGAAGGTGTCGTACGAATCGCCTGGCGCGCTCCATACAATGTTCGGGCTGAACGGGTCCGTGCCGCCATAGGGATCGATCCCGACCTTGAGAGTCATCGTTTGTTGGCCTTCGGATGTCAGCGACTCCGCTGTCGCCGTGGACCAGGCCGACATGTAGGCGCTGAATTGCAGTTTAGCGCCAGGCTTGATGCCCGTCACCCGTTGATACATTCCGGCCTCGTGAACCGACCAGAACGTGAAATACTTTTGCGCGTTGGTTCCGGTGCGGATGCGGTTGGCATAGGGCGCGGCTTCGCGCCATTCGGGGCGGTGCCAAATTTTGCAGATGCGTTCCGATGATGGCAGATCACAGCGCGAAGGATAATTCGGCGAGCTATCGGGCTGCCGCCACCATCCGAACCAACCTTGCGCCGTTTGCACTTCGTCAACGGGCGTGTTGGGCAAGTAAATTGAGAGATCGGTTTGGCAGCATTGCTTGCCGTACGGACTCTCGAAGCCTGGGTTGACCAGCAAGTTGCCCGGCACGTTGGGAGTCGGTTCGGCGGCAGAGGGCGCCAGGGCAGGAGCCGCCGCCAATGGCGCGGCGGTCGCAATGGCAATAATCACAACGGCGATCACCATTAGCCAGCGGGCATGTTTTGTTTTCAAAGTCATTCCTTATTGTCCTCGACAATCTATGATGCGAAAAATTACCGCCCAGGTGCTTCAGGCGGTAAGTGCCCCCACGGAGATTCGAACTCCGGTTTTGGCCTTGAGAGGGCCGCGTCCTAGTCCACTAGACGATGGGGGCGGGCAGACGGGATTTTACCATGTTAGGGTAATTTGATCATTCCGAGGTTGAGTGAGTCTTTTCCGTCAATCGTCGGGATGCGCTCGCCGGTGACGGGGTTGTAGAGGCCGATCTCCAACGCGTACGCACCCGGCGGGGCGTCAAACGTATGCCTTTGCAAATAGCGGTCGCCAACCTGCAAACTGAAAGCGTCCACGTCGAATCGATCCGATCCGGCGACGAGCCTTCCGTCGGCGTCCAACAAATGAGAAAAAGCGAAAATTGGAAAGGGCGGCGACTCCACGCTCGCGCCCACCGGCGGTTCTTCAGCCGTGTATCCCGCGCCGACTCGCCAGTGGGCGATCCCCTCGGCTCCGTTTTGATCCCACCCCTCAAAAATTAATCCATTCCCGAACTGTGCAGGGGCGTCTTCCAGCCGCGATGCCTGCCCCTCGTGCTGCCAATCGCTCAATGTAAAGAGATAGTCCGCCGGTTCGGGCGGAAACACAATCGCCCATTCGGCGTTGACCCAGCGCGGCGGTGAAGCGAAGCGCACGCCTTCGAGCGCAAACGCGCGGCGATCCCATTTGGACAGCGCGCCGTTCAACACGTACGTGGCCGGCGGCGCGGCGCGCAGTTCGCGGCCCAACGTATGCAGATCAGCCTTGTAGAGATACCGGACGGCAGGGGCGGCAGGCCAACGCCAAAAGTAGTCCGGCACGTCTCGCGCCGCAACGCCGAGGAATAATAGTATGCCGAGAATATTCACCGCCGAGAACGCAGAGCTCGCGGAGTTTTTGCTGTCTCTCTGCGCTCTCGGCGTGCTCGGCGGTGAGAAATAGAAAACGGGCAAGGCGGCAATAATATATGCTGCCGGCATGGCCGTAATGGTGTGACCGAAGCTGGCCGCCGGTGTGCTGACGAACCCCGGCGCGAGTCCGCCGATCAACCAGATCAGTAAAAAGGCATGGCGGGGATCGCGCCAACGAAACATGCTGATCACAATTCCGGCGGCGAAAAAATAGAATCCGATCACGCCGAATACGGGCCGGCCCGATATGTTGTATAGCCATTCGGGGTCGCCGCTGTTGCCGAACATGGCCAGCGTGCCAATGGTGTTTTTCAAGGCGGGCATCGGGTCACCGCTCCGAAGCGCGGCCAACGGCCCGCCGACGACCGCAATTCTCTCGGCGTTGTTCGTGATGGCATAAGCCAGCGGCGCGTAAATGATCAGCGCCGTCGCCAACGCAATCGCGGCGTGATGCCAGGCCCGGCGCGTGACAAACAGGTACAGCCCGAAGCCAACGAAGATTATCAATAGTGTCAGCGCGGAGAGATAAGTGTAAAGGGCCAGCGCGGCGAACGCCCCGGCCATTGCTCCCCGTAGGAGCGGCTTCCAGCCGCGATTGAGCTTGTAGCCCGGTATGTCGCGCCTGGAAGGCGCTCCCACGCTGCTCATCAGAAATGAAAACGCCAGCAGTACAAACGGCAGTTCGGCCACGTGGCGAATTTTGACGCGGCTGTACATGAGCGACCAGAAAGAAACCGCCATTAGCAGAGAAGCTATCAGCGCGGCGCGCGTTCCGAAAAGCTGGCGCGCCAGCCGGTACAGCGCGGCGACGGAGAGCAAGCCGAAGATGACCGACACCATCCGCACGCTGAACAAACTGTGGCCGACCAGCGCGATCCATCCGGCGGAGAAATAGTGATAGATCGGTTCGTGGCCTTCGGCCTGAATGAAGTAGAGCGGCCTTCCGCCGTCCAGCACGCTCTGCGCATGCACGGTCGTTTCGATCACTTCGTCGTCGCGCCAGCCCGGGGGGACGGAGTCGAGCGCGACTACGCGCAGGGCGAAGGCGAGGAGGAGAATAGCAAGCGGTGGAATCATTTCCGAATAATGAGCGGCGCGATGGTGACGGATGTCGCGCCAGAGTCTATCACGGTCAGTCGCTCGCCCGTCACCCGATCGTACAGCCCGACTTCCGCCGCATACTCGCCCGCTTTTGTGTCGGCGGGAACGGCGAGCCGGTGAACTTGCATGATCGTGTCGCCGTTCTGCCAATCCCACGCGGGCGCATCGAGCGAATCGCGTTGGAGCAAGATCGTGCCGTCGGCGTTCAGCACGTGCGTAAACAAGTTGAGATCGCTTTTGAA
>CAYYCF010000004.1:4678-18592 GCA_964470235.1 uncultured Anaerolineales bacterium
CCCAACGTGGATGGCTGAACGCTGACGGTTGAATGCTGTTGCGACGCGCGAGAGGGCCAGCGCGGGCAGAATGTAGAGGACGGGCTGCGCGCCGATAATGCGTGTCGTCATTGCTTCGGGGCCGGTGATGAAGGAGGGAGCGAGGCCGAGGAGGAGCCAGAGGAGCAGCAGGGGTGTGTGGGCACTTCGACTGCGCTCAGTATGCATGTGTGGGAGAGAGGCAGCCTGCGTGTGCGGGGGTGTGGAAGTGAGTAGAAGAAAAAGGCCGACGACGAAAAGCAGAGCTGTGATCGGATCGAAAATCGGCTTGCCCGGAATCGTGTAGGCAAGAAAATGATCGCCGTGACCTGGGAGAAAGAAGGCCAAGAACGCTTCGCGGGCGTTGGCGAGAATTGGCGACAGATTGCCGTTGCGTAAAGCGACGAGCGGCTCAGAGAGCATGCCGATGCGCTGTTCGGCCTCGGGGTGTTGATAAAGATAGATGAAGAGCGGCGAGGCGAGAGCAAAGGCGATGAGGACGGAGAGGAATACGTGACGCGTGACGCGTGAAGCGTGAGGCGGGTTGACGTTTGCGCCCGGTGTGCGCGGATTACGTAACGCGGATTTGAAATACTGCGAAGCATTTTGCGCGAACGCGGCCAGTGGAAACATGAGCCACAGCACACGGGCCGGAATGTACGTGTAGAAGCTGGCGGCCAAAGCGAGGCCGAGCGCAATAGTCAACCACCATTTTCTTCGCTCCGCGTTCTCTGCGTTCTCAGCGGTGAATAATTGTAAGTAGAGACTTGCCGCAATCGCCATTTCTGCCGGCAACATGCCCGAGCGCAGTATTTGCCGGCTGGTCGCCAGCGGCCAAAATGAAAAAGCCATCAGCGCCAGCGCGATCACCGCCGTGCGGCGATCCAACGCCAGCCGGGCGACGCGATACGTTCCGGCCAGGGCGATCATCCCCCAAGCGACGGCGGCGAAGCATAACGTGAACGGACTCGCGCCCAGGCCGCCGATCACTCCGGCGTTCAAATAATCAAACAGCGGCTCCCGCCCGTAGCCGACGGTGAAATAAATCGGCGTGACGCCTTTGAGAACGTAGGCCGCGTCGTGGCCGTGACCGGCTTCGTCGTGCGTCAGCCCCGGCGGGATTGCGGTGATTTGCCAGGCGCGCAGGGCGAAGGCGGCGAGGAGGATGAGAAGGGGGGCGGTTTTGCGAAGCACAGGAGTGTGGGGGTGTGGGAGTATGGGAGTGTGAGAGTGGTCACTTCTGGATTGTGCCAAGTTTCAACAGGCCATCCGGGGCGATTTCGCCGCTGGCAGTGATTACTTGCAGGCGGTTCTGCGTTGCGGCGTCGTACATGCCGATTGCGATTTGATATTTCCCTGTTGGGAAACTTGCTGGCAGGACGATGAGATGTTCATCCACGATGCCTTCGCCGGTTTGCCAGGCGAGTGTTGAATAGGAACCGTTGCGCGGGCGGCTATCTTGTCCGGTGATGAATGCGCCTGCCGAGTCGAAGAGATGGACGAATACAACGCCATCTTCGGGCATCGGTTGCCCTGCCTGCCAATACAGTGTCACCCTCAACGCCTGGTCGTCGAATTCCGCTTGATAGGCGGCGAGAGTCGCCGCGCCGACCTTCGCGCCGACAGAGATGGAGTCGGCGGGCAGGGCCAACGGTTGGGCGCGGGTGAGGGGCAGGGGGCCGACGATGGTTTCGCCGAGGCGGCGGCCCGTTTCGCGATCATAGGCGGCGACGAGGACCGAGAGCGCAAGAGGAGTTGGCGCATCGGCAGGAATCTGGATCAAATAGCGATCCCACACGATCTGCCCGGCTTGCCATTGACTGGTGGGGAAATCGGGGAAACTGCCCGTGCCAATAGGCTGATCACTTTGCGCGATCTTTTGCGCGACAGTTGGATCGGCATGAAGCTGAACGGTAGCGTAGAGATCGTCGGCGATGGGACGGTTGCTCTGCCAGTAGAGGGTGATGAATACCGGCGCATCGGGCTCGGCTACCGGCAAGGGATCGTAGCCCAACAACATGAGCGAGTCGCCGATGGGCGCGTTGAGTGTTATTGCGTTCGACGGCAGCGCGGCGAGTGCGGGGCGGCTCATCACCCGCTCCGCGAAATTTGGCAGGGCGGCGACGAACGCGGCGCTGAAAGCAATGGCGGCGAAATTCAAGGCGGCTTCCCGCCAGCGGCGTCCGCGCACGTGTCTCCAGGTTTCCGCGATCGCCCATCCCGCCAGAATGGTAATTGACGGATAGATGGGCGCGCGGAAGCGCGAGAAGACGTGATAGAGAATTATGATGGACGATTGCGTGATGCTGTAGACAACCAAGAGCAGCGCGAGTCCGCGATTCTGGCGGCGAAAGGCAAGGGCTGTTCCGATGAGCGCCAACGTTATCATGCCGCCGAACCGCAGCGGCAAGAGAGAAAGTAGTGGCGAAATGCCCGCGCCTTCGGTGTAGAAATCTACGTTATTGGGCAGTTCGGCGTTTCCGAAATACAACGCTGTTTTTCGGGCCATCAATTGCGCCCACCGAATCGGATCGGCGCGGATGTCGTCCAGCGTTTGCTTTTCGTAGGTGGTCTTGCCGCCGTTAACCAATTTGTGCGCCGCCCAATAGGCGGGCGAGTATTCGCCCAGGCCGGTCGAATCGCGATTGTTGCCGAGATAGAGCGTGACTCCACTGCTGCTGTTGAGTAGTTGAAAGCGGCCACTGGCTTGATAGTTGTGCCAGGTGATCGGGGCAATGGGGATAAGGGTGATGAGGGCGAGGATGGCAACGGATGTGGCAACGGATTTGGCAACCGCTTCGCGTGTAACGGATGACCGCAAGGTTTGGAAGAAGAGGCTGAGGGCAATGAAGGGCGCCAGAATCAAAAACGTAGGGCGCAGCACAGCCGCCGCGCCGAGCGCCAGGCCGAGGGCGATCAGCCAAAACCAACTTTCAGCGTGGGGCGGACTTTCTAGTCCGCCCTGGCGACGGGCTGGAAAGCCCGCCGCTACGAGTATCCACAGCCAGATCAGCAACGCGCCGACCGGCGCCTCCAGCCCGTGCGTGAGCAATTGTGCTTCGTAAAAAATCGGAAGCGGGAATATCGCCCATAACAGGGCGGCTATCCATCCGGTCGTCGAGTCGAAAGCGCGGCGGGCGATGTCGAATATGGCCAGCGTGATCAATGCGCCGCCGATCATCTGCAACAGTTGCGCGATGCGAATGTGCGGGCCGAAGAGGGAATAGATCGCGCCCAATGCCAGGCTCATTCCCGGCTGGACGTAGAATGCCCCTTGCGGCCAATAGCCGCGCAAGAATTCCAGGGCATTGGCTTGATACCCTCGCTGATCTGATCCGATGCCCAACACATCTGCACCCGGTTGCGCGGCGTAATCGCGCAGAAAGACCAATCGAAGCGCAAACGCCAGCAGGACGATAACGAACAGCCCGTACGCAGTTCGCGACTTGAATAGATCGCGGCGCGCCCAGAGCCCCCACGCGCACAGCGCCAGCGCCAACGCCGCCGCCATCCAACCGAGCGCGAGCGACACTTGATATTGCCGGATGGTGCTCTGCGCGAAGGCGGGATCGGGTTGTCCTGGATAGAGGTAGGCCGCCGGGACGAGCCGCCACCCCAGCGGCGACTGCCATTCCAGCCCGGCCTGAAAATACGGGCCGCCGCGCGGCGTCGTGATTTCCAAAGTAATCGGGGTTGATCCGGCAGGAAGCAATACGATGGTGGAAGCAGTGACCGGCTGGCCGCCGACTTCAAGTTTGAAACCGGAATCAGCCGGGACGTGAAAGGCGGCCTCCCGCGGGCGAATTTGGTAAATGGTTCCCGTCCAACGCGCGGTGAGGGGTTGATCCGGATCAAATGCGTTATCGTTGCTGGTGATCAACGCGGCGCGTTCGATGCGGCTTTGGCCGCCGCCGTATTCCGCTTGCAAGCCATTGTTCGAAAGATCGGGGCGCAGAAACCAGGCGCTCAATGCGGCCAGCCCGGAGGCGATAAGCAACGGGAGTTGAACGCGATGCGGGCGCATGAGTCAAGATTATAGCGGGGAATTCGCCGACGGAAATTCTCTTTGACAACCCCGCCTCTCCCCGCTATAATGTCCACCGTTGCCCCGGCGTTCGTTTGCCGGGGCAATATTGTGCCAATGACCTTCCCCGTGTTGTGGCCGGTGCCAGCACATGCGCAGGGCGCAAGCCCTTTGCTGGAGCAGTCGGGCGTGGTTCACGAGCGGCGAAGCCGAAGGAGAAAAGAATGAAATACGCAATTGTTCAAAGCGGCTCGCGCCAAATGCGAGCCGAGGTGGGCGGGACGCTCGAAGTGGATCGCCTGCCGAAAGCCGCCGGAGACCCAGTGGAGCTGGACGTGCTTCTACTGGCGGACGGCGACAAAGTGACAATCGGCGCCCCCACCGTCGCCGGGGCGAAAGTGCAGACCACGGTGGTCGAGCATTTTCGCGGCGAGAAAATCCGCATTTTCAAATACAAAGCCAAAGAGCGGCAGCGCAAACGCGGCGGGCATCGCCAGGATTACACGCGGCTCAAGGTCGAGACAATTGTAGGTTGAAAGGCATGAGGCAGTAGGCACAAAGCAGTGGGCAGTGAGCAGTGGGCAATGAAGGCGGACTGCTAACTGCCAACCGCCGACTGCCTTCTGATAAAGACATGGCACATAAAAAAGGCGCTGGTTCCAGCAAAAACGGTCGTGACTCCAATGCGCAACGCCTGGGCGTCAAACGCTACGGCGGCGAGTTGGTGCAATCGGGCAATATCATCGTCCGCCAGCACGGCACGCGTATCCGGCCCGGCCTGGGTGTGATGTTGGGGAAAGACTACACCATCTTCGCCGTGATTGAAGGCAAAGTGAAGTTCGAGACTCTGCCCAGCGGCCAGAAGCGCGTGAGCGTGGAGCCGGTTGCGGCGCAACAGGCGTAGTTATTAGACAACGGATAAAACGGACAAAACGGATATTTTGTTTTATACGTTGAAATCCGTTCCATCCGTTGTCAACAAAGGTTTAGCAATGAAACAAGGTATTCATCCAAAATACTTCCCGAACGCGAAAGTGATTTGCGCCTGCGGCAACACTTGGACCACCGGCTCGACGAGCGAAGTGATTCACACCGACGTGTGCTACCACTGCCACCCGTTCTTCACCGGCGAACAGAGAATCGTGGACACCGAAGGGCAAGTGGATCGCTTTATCAAGAAACTGGACGCGCGCGCGCAATTTAAACAACAAGAAGAAACGCGCAAAGCTACGCGCTCCTCGCCCGAACTGCCGCTGGTTGACCTCAACCTCGGCGCGCGCGCGGAAGCGGCGCTGGCGAAAGCCGGCCTCACCACCGTCGGACAGATTCTCGACAAACTCCAGCAGGGCGACGAGGCGCTGTTGGCCGTGGAAGGCTTTGGCCGCAAGAGCTTGATTGACACCAAAAAACGCCTGCGCTCGCGCGGCTTCGATTTGCCGTCCGAAACCGCCGAAGAAGCCGCGCCCGCCGAAGAAGCGGTCTGAGAGCCGTCCAATTCCGTCAACCTAGAGGGCAGATGCCAACTACCAGCATCTGCCCTTTATCTTTTATAATCAGAGAGATATACAGCCGTAGCATCGCCCCCTGCTTGCGCCCCGCACAGCGGGGTTGTGGGCGACGAGCACAAGGCTCTAAACTACAGAACTATCGGGGATAATGAATACATGCGCCATCACACCGGCTCAATCGAAGTGATCACCGGCTCGATGTTTAGCGGCAAGACGGACGAACTCATCCGCCGTTTGCGTCGGGCGCGGATTGCCAAACAGAAAATCCAGGTCTTCAAACCACTCATTGATGATCGGTACGCCGTCGAGAAAGTGAAGTCTCACGCCGGAAGCGAATTCGACGCCACCCCGGTGGCCAAAGCCGACGAGGTCATGCCGCTCATCCAACCGGATACGACGGTGGTGGCCATTGACGAAGCCCAGTTCTTTGATTGGCACGTGTCCGAAGTGTGCCAGCAGTTGGCGGCGCGCGGCGTGCGGGTGATCGCTGCCGGATTGGACATGGATTTTCGCGGCGAGCCGTTCGGCCCGATGCCCCTGCTGTTGGCGCAAGCCGAATCGGTGGATAAACTGCGCGCCATTTGTGTGGTGTGCGGCCTGCCGGCGTCGCGCACGCAGCGGTTGATTGACGGCCGCCCGGCCAATTACCACGACCCGGTGGTGCAAGTGGGCGGCAGCGAGGCCTACGAAGCGCGCTGCCGCGAACACCACGATGTGCCAAAATAGAAAATCCCAAATCCCAACTTCCAAATCCCAAAACTATGCCGCATTCGTATCACGATCTCCTGGCCGAAATATTAATCCCCGAAGACGCGCTGCAAAAGCGAATCGCCGAGCTGGGCGCAGAAATCAGCCAAGACTATGCCGGGGAAGAAATCTTGCTGATTTGCATTCTGCGCGGCGGGGTGATGTTCCTCACCGATCTCATCCGGCAGATCACCGTGCCGACGGCGATTGATTTTATGGCCGTGTCGTCCTACGGCTCGGGCGCGCGCGAATCGACCGGGCAGGTTCGCATTGAAATGGATTTGCGCACGTCGGTAACCGACCGGCACGTTATTCTGGTCGAAGATATTGTGGACACCGGACACACTATCGCCGCGGTGCTGGAACTGCTGGAGACTCGCCGACCGAAATCATTGCGCGTTTGCTCATTGCTGGACAAAAGCGTGCGCCGCGAAATCGTCGTGCCAATTCATTATCGCGGCTTTGACATCCCGAACAAATTTGTCTTCGGCTACGGCCTCGACCTCGACGAATATTGGCGCAACCTGCCCTTCATCGGTGTGGCAAAAACATAGATGGCTCTACTGAAAAAAGCCCATTTGAACCGCGAAGACGCCAAGAGCGCGAAGAAAAACAAGGGCGAATCCTTTGCGCTCTTGGCGCCTTCGCGGTGAGATCGCAGTTTTTTCAGGAGAGCCATAGATGCCGCGCCCACAACGATTGCCGCGCACCGGCCCGTTCTCTGCCCGCAATCGCGGCTGGACGGCGCTCACCGGCTCCGGCACGTCCGGCGGCGGGTTGACGGCGCGTGACGCCGAAACTGCCACGCGGCTTTCTCGCCTCAAGGAAGTCACTCAAGTGATTTATCTGCCAACTGATCAGTCGCCACCGTTGGCTTTGCCGGCGGTGTTCGAACGCGCGCGCGCGGCCCTGCCCGACCCCTCGCGAGTCTGGCTGGTGGGCGGATCGGTGCGCGACGCGCTGTTGCGCCGCCCGATTCACGATCTCGATTTTGCCGTAGAGGGCGACGGGCTGGCGTTGGCAAAAACTGCCGCCGATAAGCTGGGCGGGGCGTTCTTTCCGTTGGACGCCGAGCGCGGCACGGGGCGCGTCGTCCTCTTCGAAAACGGCGAACGATTCTTTCTGGATTTTGCCGCCCTGCGCGGCGCTGATCTCAACGCCGATCTTGCGGCGCGCGATTTTACGATCAACGCCCTGGCGGTCAGCTTGACTCCGCCCGAACGGATCATTGACCCGATGGGCGGACAAGCAGACCTCACAGGAAAACTTTTGCGGTTGTGTCTGCCGGGCGGCTTTCACGATGATCCCGTGCGGCCTCTGCGCGCCGTGCGGCTGGCGGCGCAACTCGACTTTCGAATCGAGCGCGCCACTCGCGATGCGGCGCGCGCCGCCGCGCCCTTATTAGCGGACGTGTCGGCAGAGCGTGTGCGCGATGAATTTATGCGCATGTTGGGCGGGCGCAAACCGGCGGCCTCACTGCGCGCCCTTGACGCGCTCGGCTTACTGCCGTTGATCGTGCCCGAAGCCGTCACGCTCAAAGGCGTGACTCAACCGCCGCCGCACGTCTTCGACGTGTGGGAACATACGCTGGCCGCAGTGGATCAGCTCGAAGCCTTGCTCTCGGTGTTGGGGCGCGCGCACGACGTGGACGCCGCCTCCGAATACGCGTTGGGTTACGCCGCGGCGCGGGTGGGGCGTTATCGAAATGAAATCTCCGATCACGTGGATCGCGAACTGAGCGCCGGCCGCCCGGCGCGGGCATTGCTGGTTTTTGCAACGCTTTTGCACGACATCGCCAAATCGCAAACGCGCTCGGCGGAGGGCGGCGCCGGACGCATCCGGTTTTTGGGGCACGAAGTTGAGGGAGAAAAGATCGCGCGGGCGCGCTCAATCGCGCTCCGGTTGGCCAACGAGGAAACGGATCGGGTGGCCGCCACCGTTGCCCACCACATGCGGCCGGTGACGCTGGCGCAGGCCGGGAACGTCACACCGCGCGCCGCCTATCGCTTCTTCAAATCCACTGGCGAGGCCGGCGTGGACGTGTGCTTGCTCACGCTGGCCGATCTGCTTGGCACGCGCGGAACCGAATTGGGTCAAGATGAATGGGCGGCGCGAGTGGATACGGTGGTGGCGCTGCTCGACGCTTATTACAAACAGCCCGACAAGATTATCCATCCTGCGCCGCTGATCAACGGAGAAGATGTAATGGCCTTGCTGGGACTGCCGCAAGGGCCGCGCATCGGCGAGGTGTTGGAGGCTGTGCGCGAGGCGCAAGCGGCGGGAGAGGTGGGGACGAGGGAAGAGGCGATAGAGTTTGCAAAATCATTCTTGCATCAAGGAAAAATCTCCGTCAACATCGGCTCGTAGTGGCACGTGCATCCGTTGAGACACGAACAGCCTTCCACCGGCAAAGCGGGCGCAGAGTCTTTGGTATACGTTCCCTCGACACTCTGGCAGGCCGGGCAGGCCTCGTGTTGGACAATAACGCGTATATCGCGGACGCGAGGATTACTTCTCAACTGCTGCAACGAACGCGCTTGTTCTTGCGCGCGCTTGAGCAGGGCGCGCGATTGAATATCGTAAGGGGTCATAGGATTCTCCAAGTGCCGTTGATTGATAAAGGCTATTTTACTACAGGCGTTGTTTAACTCTTTATGCCATCTTCTCGCGCTCCGAAATTCGGCGAATGGCTGCTGTGGCTCGTCGGCGGCATTGCAGTGGCCGTGCTGGGCTGGGTATTCCTGTCAGCGATCCGCACGCCCGCGCCGTCGGCAACTGAGTCGGCCATTGTGCTGGTGACTTCGACTCCGACGCCGGAAGCCACCGCCTCGCCCACCGCCGAAAATATCTGGCGGCTGATCTTCACTCCCACGCCGGGCGGCGCGTTGTTTCTACAACCGACTCCTGTTCCCATTGTCTATCCCACGCCGCTCCCCGTCATCTACCCGCCGCCGCGCGCGCGCTCCGCATTCCACTTCGGCGGGCAAGTGCTCGACTTCAAGGCCCCCGACAAGATGACTTATGCCGGAATGAAGTGGGTCAAGTTTCAAATCCACGAAGGCGATACGGACGCCGTAGAGAAAATCAAGCGCGGACACGACAAGGGATTCAAAGTGCTGTTGAGCGTGGTGGGAAACGTGAACCGCGTCGCCGATGATTCATATTATCCTCAATTCGCGGCCTACGTTGGCAGTTTGGCGTCGGAAGGCGCGGAGGCCATCGAAATCTGGAACGAACCGAACATCGCCCGTGACTGGCCTTCCGGCCAGATCAGCCCGTCGCTGTACATCAAGTTTCTTCGCCCCAGTTATGAAGCTATCAAAGCCGCCAACCCGGGCACGCTCGTTCTCACCGCCGGTTTGGCCGCTACGCTCATGGCCGAAAACCTGCGCACGCCAAATTTTTGGACGGAGGTGGATTACACCACCGAATTTGTTTTGGAAGGCGGATTGTTGTACGCCGATTGCATCGGCGTGCATTACAACGTCGGCACCTCGCCGCCCGATACCACCGACAGCGCGCCCAAAGGCGACGCGGCTTTTGTTTATTTTCCCCGACTGGTGGATTACTATGCCCAACTCGCTCGCAACACGCGCCCCATCTGTGTGACCGAACTGGGCTACCTCACCGGCGAAGGCTACGCGCCGTTGGCGCAGGTGGCGCCGGATTTCAACTGGGCGCAGAACACGACGATACTCAACCAGTCGGCGTGGTTGGCGCAAGCCGTCAAAATATCCGCCGCCGACCCGCGCGTGGAAATGTTGATTGTGTGGAACGTGGATTACTGGTCGTACGGCGCAGACCCGCACGCCGGGTACGCCATCATTCGCAAAGACGGGGGGTGCCCGGCGTGTGAGACGCTACACGCGTTGGGATTGAGGTAGAATAGCCCATCATGAAAAAGGAAGGACAACTGTGACAACTAAAAAAGGAAAAAAAGTCCGTGTGGCGATCATCGGCGTGGGCAACTGCGCCTCGTCGTTCGTGCAGGGGCTGCACTATTACCGTGAGGCCAAAGAGACCGACGCCGTGCCGGGGCTGATGCACGTCAATCTCGGCGGCTATCATATTCGCGATGTGGAAATCTCTGCCGCGTTTGACGTGGTGGATACAAAAGTGGGTCTCGACGTTGCCGAGGCCATTTACGCTCATCCGAACAACACTTACAAATTTGCCGACGTGCCGAAGTTGGGCATCAAAGTGGAACGCGGCATGACGCACGACGGCATCGGCAAATATCTTTCCGAAAAAGTCAAGAAGGCCCCCGGCCCCACCGCCGACATTGTGAAGATTCTCAAAGACACCCAAACCGACGTGGTGGTGTCGTACCTCCCTGTCGGCTCGGAAATGGCGACCAAGTGGTACGTCGAGCAAATTCTGGAAGCCGGCTGCGCTTTTGTCAATTGCATTCCGGTGTTCATCGCTTCGCAAGAATACTGGCGCAAGCGTTTCGAAGAGCGCGGCCTGCCCATCATCGGGGACGACATCAAGAGTCAGGTCGGCGCGACGATCACCCACCGCGTGCTGACCAGCCTGTTTAAAGATCGCGGCGTGCGGCTGGATCGCACGTACCAGTTGAACTTCGGCGGCAACATGGACTTTTACAACATGTTGGAGCGCGAACGGCTCGAGTCCAAGAAAATCTCCAAGACCAACGCCGTCACCTCGCAGTTGCCCTATCCACTCGACCCGGACAACGTCCACGTCGGCCCGTCCGATTACGTGCCGTGGCTGACGGATCGGAAATGGTGTTACATCCGGATGGAAGGCACGACGTTCGGAGACGTGCCGCTGAATCTGGAGTTGAAATTGGAAGTATGGGATTCGCCCAACTCGGCGGGAGTGGTCATCGACGCCGTGCGTTGCGCCCGGCTGGCGATGGATCGCGGCCTCGGCGGCGCGCTGCACGCGCCCTCTTCGTATTTCATGAAGACGCCGCCCGAGCAATACACGGACGACGTGGCGCACCAGAGAACGGAAGAGTTTATTAAGGGCAAGTAATATTCGCCGCAAGAGCGCAGAGGGAACTCAGGGAACTAAAGGAACTCATAGGAACTCTGCGCTCTCCGCGATCTCTGCGGTTAATCGATGGAAACAACACAGACAACCAATAAACGCCTTTCGCTCACTAACTGGCTTCGCGCCCGCTTCAAGTGGTTTACCGACCCGATGGGCGCGTGGATCATGCGCTTGGGCATTCATCCCAACGTGATCACCGTCGTCGGTTTTGCGGGCAACGTGGCCGGCGCGGCGGCGTTGGCGCTCGGCAACATTTCCCTCGGCGGCATCATCATCCTGCTGATGGGGCCGGTGGACGCGCTGGATGGGGCCACGGCGCGGGCGCGCGGCGAGACCTCGCCGTTCGGCGCGTTTGTGGACTCGGTGACCGACCGCTACTCGGAGGCGATCATTTTCCTCGGCCTGATGATCCACTATCTTCGTCAGCCTGGCGATCACGCTCAAGCGGTCGTGTTGATCTTTTTCGCCTTCGTCGGCTCGGTCATGGTATCCTACGCCAAAGCCCGCGCGCAGTCGTTGAATTTTGACGCCGACGTCGGTTGGCTCACGCGAGTCGAGCGCTATCTTATTCTCTCGCCGTTGTTGATCTTCAACCAGCCGATGGCCGCGCTGTGGATTATCGCCGTGCTGGCCAACGTCACCGCCATTCAGCGCATCTTTCACGTCCGGCGGCAATGGTATTCAAAAATGAACAATGAACAATGAGACAATGAACAATGGCTTCATAATTGCTCATTGTTCATTGCTTCATTGTTCATTCACGGAGTCACAATGTCTATAGACCAACTTGGTATTCACCTCGGCCCGTTGTATCTGCGCTTTTACGGCCTCATTCTCGTCGGCGGGGCGATGGGCGGCGCATACGTGGCCTCCCTCGAAGCGCGGCGCAAAGGGCAAAACCCCGATGTCGTTTGGGATGCGCTGGTGTGGGCCCTCATCGGCGGCATCGTAGGCGCGCGCATTTATCACGTCTTCACACCGCCGCCCAGCATGGTGGCCGCCGGATTCACCACCGCCGCGTATTTCAAGAATCCGATCACCATCCTCGAAGTGTGGAATGGCGGCCTGGGCATCCCAGGGGGAATTGTGGGCGGCCTGCTTGCGTTGTGGATCTACACGCGATACGCCAAACTCGATTTCTTGACTTGGGTGGATATCGCCGCGCCGGCCGTGCCGTTGGCGCAGGCCATTGGCCGCTGGGGAAATTTTGTCAATCAAGAGTTGTACGGCAAACCGACCGACTTGCCGTGGGGCATTTTCATTCAGCCGCAGTATCGCCTGCCGGGGTACACCGAGTTCGAACGGTTTCACCCGACCTTCCTCTATGAATCGATTTTGAATCTATTTGTCTGTCTGGCGTTGCTGTGGATCGCCCGCCGTTTTGCCGACCGCCTGAAACCGGGCGATCTGCTTCTCTCCTATCTCATGCTGTATGGCGCTGTCCGTTTTCTCATGGAATTTCTCCGCCTCGACAGCAGTGGTTTCGGCAACCTCAACATCAATCAGACGTTGTCGGCGTTGGCGGTCGTTGCCGGGGGCATCTGGCTGGCTCTGCGCCACCGGCGGCAGCGGAAGGCGAAGGCGGCCAACATTGCGTGAGGTTTTACCGCAGAGCGCGCTGAGAGCGCAGAGTTCCTTTTGTTCCCTGAGTTCCCTCTGCGTTCTCCGCGATCTCGGCGGTTGAAATATGATTGAAGCCCGCGAGTTGACCAAACACTTCGACGACTTCCACGCCGTCGAGTCCGTGTCGCTCGGCGTGCCGGCCGGCCAAGTGTTGGCCTTGTTGGGGCCGAACGGCGCAGGCAAAACGACGACGGTGCGCATGCTCACGTCTATTCTCAAGCCCACGTCCGGCACGGCCAGTGTGGCCGGATACGACGTGGTGCGCGAACCGGACGGCGTGCGCGCCAGCGTGGGTGTGCTCACCGAGAATCACGGCCTCTATCTTCGCAGCAGCGGCACGGAGTATCTCAATTTTTTTGGCGAGTTATACGGCCTCGACGCGAATCACCGCCGCCGCCGCATTGCGGAGTTGGCGGAGCGGTTTGGCATGGCCGAAGCCGCGCCGCATCGGCGAATACTCGAAAGGCATGCGGCAAAAGCTGGCGATCATCCGCGCCATGTTGCACGACCCGCCCGTGCTTTTGTTGGACGAACCGACTTCGGCCATGGACCCGCAGAGCGCGAAGCTGGTGCGCGACGCCATCGCCGACCTGCGCCAAGACCGCCGCGCCATTATCATCTGCACGCATAACCTGCTGGAAGCCGAAGCATTGGCTGACACCATTGCCATCATTCGCAAAGGGCGCATCATCGCCAGCGGCACCACCGACGCGCTCAAAGATCAACTGCTCGGCCCGGCGCTGATGGAACTGCGCCTGACTTCCTCCGTGAACGGCCTGGCCGACAACATTTCAGACCTGGTTACTGTCGTGGAACGCGGCGACAACTGGCTGCGTTATTCAACGCCGCGGCCGGAGGAAGTGAACCCGCGCCTGCTGGCCCAACTGAGCCGCGAGGGTGTGCCGGTGCTGACGCTTTCCGAAGCGCCGCGCAGTTTGGAGGCTGTCTATCTGCGAGCGGTTGAAGAGGATGAGA
>CAYYCF010000004.1:18692-29320 GCA_964470235.1 uncultured Anaerolineales bacterium
CATCACCCGCCGCGAAATGCGCGACGGCCTCCGCGATTGGCGCATCATCGCGCCCATCGCCGTCCTCACGCTCGTGTTCCCGGCGCTCATGGATTTCACCGCCAGCCAGGCCGTGCGCTTCGTTGCCGAATACGGCGCGCCGATCATCGGCGAACGGCTCGTTCCGTTTCTGCTGATGATCGTCGGTTTCTTCCCCATCTCCGTGTCGCTGGTGATCGCGCTCGAAAGTTTTGTCGGCGAAAAAGAGCGGTATTCGCTGGAGCCCTTGTTGTCTTCGCCGTTGTCGAATCTGGAATTGTACATTGGCAAGATGTTGGCCTCGTCCGCGCCGCCGCTGTTGGCCGCCTACCTCGCCATCGCCGTCTACCTGATCGGCCTCTTCGTCAGTATCGGCTGGACGCCGCCGCCGGTCTTGCTCATCCAGATTCTGGCCCTCACCACCGTGCAAGCGACGGTGATGGTCAGCGGCGCGGTGGTGATCTCGACTCAGGTGACCAGCGTGCGCGCCTCAAACTTGCTGGCCTCGTTCATTATTATTCCGATGGCGCTGGCCGTGCAGGGTGAAAGCCTGGTCATGTTCTGGGCGCGGTACGACGTGCTGTGGGTGATCATCTTCGGCTTGCTTTTGTTGAACGTCGTGCTGGTGCGCATGGGCGTGCGGCTGTTCAATCGCGAAGAACTGTTGGGGCGCGACCTGGACGAGATCGACCTCCGCGCCATCGGGCGCACACTGCGCCGCGAATTCGTCGGCCAGGGCGGCGGGTTGCTCCAGTGGTATCGCACGGAAATACCCGAGGCTCTGCGCCGCATCCGCTGGCCGGCCCTGATCATGATCGCCGCCGTGTTGGCCGGATTCGGGATCGGCTATTACAACGCTTCAATCTTTCCGCTTCCGGCCAAGTGGATGGACTTTGCCAGCGCCTCGTCCGGCTTGCGGGATCGGTTGGCGCAATTCGGTTTGTTCTCGCCTAGCGGGGTCGGGTTGGTGCTATTCCAGAACGTGCGCGCGGTGCTGATTGCTGCCGGGCTGGGCCTGTTCACCTTTGGCGTGATGGCCGTCGTCATCCTGATGCTCCCCACCGCCATCACCGGATACTTCGCGGGCAACATGGCGTTGGCCGGGTTCAACCCGGCGCTGTTTGTCGCCGCTTTTATTTTGCCGCACGGGATTCTGGAAATCCCCGCGATCATTCTGGTCGGCGCGGCAACCATCAACCTCGGCGCGAGTTTGATCTCGCCGCCGCCGGGCAAAACGGTCGGCGACGGTTGGTTGGCGGCCCTGGCCGATTGGCTCAAGATTTTTGTGGGGCTTGTTCTGCCCATGCTCGCCGGCGCGGCGCTGTTGGAAGTGTTCCTCACGCCAAGCATTGTGGTGGCGGTGTTGGGAAGATAAGAGCCGGCTCGCTTGACGCGAAAGCGCGTTGCACGGGCAAGTCATTCGTGATACAACTATAGTTAGTAGGAGGTCGTGAGTATGTTAGCCCACACAACTCAACTACTCTCATTCCGTTACGTCCGGTTGTGGCGGCCCTCTACGGACGTGTACGAGACGGACACGGCGCTGGTGGCGCAAGTGGAAGTGGCCGGAATGCAAAACGGCGATTTCAACATCACGCTGGAAGATCGTTTGCTCACCATTCACGGCGTGCGCGCCGACAGCCAGGGCGAACGGCGGGCGTACTATCAAATGGAAATCCCCTCGGGTGAATTCCGCATTGAGGTGGATTTGCCTATCGCCGTGGACCCCGACGCCATTGACGCCGTTTACGAAGACGGTTTTCTGCGCGTCACGATGCTCAAGCTCGTTCCCTGAAAAGTGGATAATAGAGAATCAGAATGACGGCTACGAAATGGTATAGCGTAGAACTCCGCCCGGACGCGGGCGACGAGTGGGCCGAGTTGGCGCAAGCGCACTTCATGCCCATCGTCACCAAAGTGGGCGAGGCCAATGGCGCAGCGGCAGATGCCGGCGAAAGCGATCTGGTCATCCCCGATGTCTTGTCGATTCTCCCGCTGCGCGGCGTGGTGGTCTACCCGCTCACGGCCGTGCCGCTCACTGTAGGCCAACCCCGTTCCATGAAATTGGTGGACGACGCCTCGGTGGGCCAGCGCATTATCGGACTCGTCACCAGCCGCAACCCCGAAATCGAAGCCCCGGGCCCGGACGAACTCTACCGCCTGGGCACCGCGGCCCAGGTGCACCGCCTCTTCCGCGCGCCGGACGGCACCATCCGGTTGCTGGTGCAAGGGTTGGCGCGTTTCAAAATTGAAGAATACGTCGAAACGGAACCGTATCTCAAAGCGCGCATCTCGCTGTCGCCCGAGACTCAGGAAGCGGCCAGCCTCGAGTTGGAAGCGCTCATGCGAAGCGTCATCGATCGATTTCAGCGTTTCGCCGAGTTGATGCCCTCCATGCCGGCGGAACTGCTGGCCTCGGCGCTGAACATGGACGACTCGCGCCAATTGGCCTACGGCATCGCCACCTACATTCGCATCACCGTCGCCGACGCCCAGCAAATTCTGGAATTGGACAGCGTCACCGAAAAACTCAAAACACTGCTGACGCTGTTGGGCAAAGAAGTGGAAGTGCTGGAGCTGGGGCGCAAGATTCAGCAGGACGCGCACGGCGAAATGGAAAAGATGCAGCGCGAGTATTTTTTGCGCGAGCAGATGAAAGCTATTCAACGCGAACTGGGCGAGGGCGACGAGCAAACGGTCGAGATCGAGGAATTTCGCAAGAAGCTGGAATCGCTGGGCCTGCCGGAGGAAGCGCACAAGGAAGCCAAGCGCGAACTCGACCGCCTCTCCAAACTGCCTACTGCCTCCGCCGAATTCGGCGTCATCCGCACCTACCTCGATTGGATCACCTCCCTGCCGTGGTCGGCCCTCACGCCCGACAACCTGGACGTGGCGCACGCGCGCCTGGTGCTGGACGAAGATCATTACGGACTCAAAGACATCAAAGAGCGCATTCTCGAATTTTTGGCGGTGCGTAAACTGCGTCTGGAACGCAAAGACGAGCGCGCCACGACGACGGCAGTCGACAAAATCCGCCGCGAGCGCGAGGGCGTGATTTTGTGTTTCGTCGGGCCGCCAGGCGTGGGCAAAACGTCGTTGGGGCAATCCATCGCCCGCGCCATGGGGCGCAAGTTCATTCGCATGTCACTGGGCGGTGTGCGCGACGAGGCCGAAATTCGCGGCCACCGTCGCACGTACATCGGGGCGCTGCCCGGGCGCATCATGCAAGCCCTGCGCCGCGCCGAAACGCGCAACCCGGTATTCATGCTGGACGAAGTGGACAAGCTCGGCTCCGACTACCGCGGCGATCCTTCATCCGCCTTGCTCGAAGTGCTCGACCCCGAACAGAATCGCGAGTTTCGCGATCACTACCTGGACGTGCCGTTTGATCTGTCGCAGGTTTTCTTCATCACCACCGCCAACTGGCTGGATACCGTTCCCGGCCCTCTGCGCGACCGCATGGAAATTCTCCAGTTGTCTAGTTACACCGAAGGCGAAAAGCTCGCCATCGCCAAAGGCTATCTCATCCCGCGCCAGATTCGCGAGAACGGCCTGCGCCCCGATGAATTGTGCTTTACGGACGAAGCAGTAAAGAAATTCATCCGCAACTACACCCGCGAGGCCGGAGTGCGAGCCCTCGAACGCGAGATCGGCAGTGTGTGCCGCAAAGTGGTCACGCGCATCGCCGAGGGCAAGACGGGAGCGGCGCAGTTGGACGCCGACGGTGTGGAAGAGTACCTGGGCAAGCCGAAGTTCTACAACACGGAGGAGATCGAAGAACGAACCTCACTGCCAGGCGTGGCGACGGCGCTGGCCTGGACTCCGGTGGGCGGCGACGTGATGTTCATCGAGGCCACGCACATGCCGGGCTCGCGCGGATTCCAGTTGACCGGGCAGTTGGGTGACGTGATGCAAGAGTCGGCGCGGGCGGCGTTGTCGTACGTGCGTTCAAAATCGTCCGACTTACGCCTGCCCGACGATTTTTTTGAGAAGCACGACATTCACCTGCACATCCCCGCCGGCGCACAGCCCAAAGATGGCCCCAGCGCGGGCGTGACGATGGCAACGGCGCTGGTGTCACTCATCTCCGGCAAGCCGGTGCGGAGCGACGTGGGTATGACCGGCGAGATCACCCTGCGCGGCAAAGTTCTGCCCATCGGCGGCGTGAAAGAAAAGGTGCTGGCCGCTCACCGCGCCGGACTCAAAACGGTGATCCTGCCGCGCCGCAACGAGAAGGACGTTGACGATGTGCCGGAGGATATTCGCAAAGAGATCAGCTTCGTTTTCGCCGACCGCGTGGACGAAGTGCTCGCCAATGCGCTCACGGAACTCCCTGCGCCGCCGCCCTCGCCGGAGAAGAACGGTGGCAAAGGGGCTATTGGCAAGAATGATCGCAAGCCAATCGGCGACAAATCGCGCAAGCCCGCCATTGCGAGCGAAGGGAAGCACTCTCCCAGGAAGAAGGCGATTGCCTCCGCGGGAGAACGCGCCTCGCGATGACGTTGCGTAGTGCGCTGACAAAGGAATAGAAAAGTGTGTCCAAAGTATTAATTGTGGATGACGACCGGAGCATGGTTTCCTTGCTCAAAACGCTGCTGCAGCTCGACGGGTTCGACGTGGCTTTCGAAGCCCGCGCCGTCGAAGTGCTGAATGCCGTCCGCCGCGAAAAGCCCGATGTGGTGTTGATGGATGTGCATTTGGCCGATGCCGACGGAGTGGAGATTCTCGCCAATATTCGAGCCGATTCGGAGTTGGCCAAGACGCGAGTGATTCTGGCCTCCGGCGAGGATGTGAGCTATCAAGGCCAGCAAGCCGGAGCTAACGATTTTATTCTCAAGCCGTACACGCCGGATCAACTGGCGGCGGTGTTGAAAAAAGTGCTGGCGCAACCGTGACCCAATTTCCCTGAGTTCCCTGAGTTCCTGCCAAAGGGACGAAAGGAACTCGAGGGATTGAAGGAAATCTGTGACTCGAACAAAAAAACGGACCTCTTCCCGCCCCGGCCGTTCGTGGCGGCGGATGGATTTGCACCTTCACACCCCGGCCTCCAGCGATTATCAGGAGTCCGGCGTGACGTGGCTCGACATTTTGCAGAAGGCCGAAGCGCGCGGCCTCGACATGATCGGCTTCGCCGACCACAACACGGTGGCCGGATACCGCCGGATGCGCGACGAGATTGACGAACTGGAATTGCTGGAACGCCTCAACCGCCTGCGGCCGGACGAACGGAAACGGCTGGAAGAATACCGGCGGCTTCTGGGCAAGGTGCTGGTGCTGCCGGGCTTTGAATTCACCGCCACATTCGGTTTTCACATCATCGGCCTGTTTTCGCCGGAAACGCCCATTCGCGATATTGAGCATATCTTGCTCAACCTCAACGTGCCTTCCGAGCAACTCGATCTCGGATCGTCCACCGTCGGCGCCACCTCCGATGTGTTGATGGCTTACAAGTCCATTGACGAGGCCGGCGGAATCGTGATCGCGGCCCACGCCAATTCCTCGAACGGCGTCGCCATGCGCGGTTTCAATTTCGGCGGGCAGACGAAGATCGCGTACACCCAAGACCCGCACTTGCACGCCATCGAAGTGACCGACTTGGAGCAGAGCGGGCGGCGCACGACCGCCGGTTTCTTCAACGGAAGCAAACCCGAATATCCGCGCCGCATGCACTGCATCCAGGGTTCCGACGCGCACCGCCTGCGCCGCGATCCGAAGAGCGCGAAGAATCCCGGCGTGGGCGACCGCGTCACCGAAGTTCTATTGGACGACGTGTCGTTCAAATCCCTGCGCGATCTCTTTTTGGGCAGTGACTTTGCCCGCACCCGCCCGTATCGCGGCGGCGCAAGCGAAGTGGAATTTGATTCGATTCAATCGGCGCGCGAACAGGGCGCGAACATCGTGCAGGACTTCGTCGCCAGCTTGAGTCTCAAAGGGGCCAAGCTCCACGCCATCTTGGCTCACGTGTCCGCCTTTGCCAACACGAACGGCGGCACGCTGTACATTGGCGTGGGCGCCGATCCTAAACAGCCGCCGGCCGGAGTGCAACAGGCGCAGAGCGCGGTGGCGAAACTGCAAGCCGAGATCGGGAGCAAGATCACGCCCGCCCTCAATGCTACTGTTGACACACAGCAATCGCGCGGCAAGGCCATCATCCGCATCCTCGTTCCTCGCGGCGATGATCCGCCCTACGCCATCGAAGACAGCAAAATTTACATCCGTGAGGAGGCCGAAACGTCGCTGGCCGTGCGGGATGAGATCGTACAGTTGGCCCGGCGCGGCCGCCGATCTCAGGCGGCGGCCCTGCCCAGGCCGGACGCCACCGCCGAGGCGGCCCCCGCGCCGATGGACGCCGTTGCCGAAGGCATCCCCGCGCCGCGCACCGGAGTTGAGATCGTCGCCACCGAAAAGCGTAACACCACGCTCTACCACACCGTGCGCGATCTGCGAAACGGCAACGTGGTCAAAAACGTCACCCGCTCTTCGGCGCGGCATTTGTGGCGATACGCCATTCTTCAAGCCGAAACCGCGCCGCTCAAAGAATCGGCGATTACCTGGCAGGGCGATCTGGGGCTGATCGCCAAGTATCAAAAAGTGGGCGTTACGCGGTATGACTTCGCGCAACGCATAGGGGGCGGCCTGCGCGTGTATTACGGCGTGACCGAGGACGGCATTCACGGCGACTGGAAGAGGCTGGTGGGGGGGGAAGAGGAGTAAAAATCCCAAATCCCAAATCCCAAACTCCAAACTTCAAACTTCAAACTTCAATGTCCGTGTTGTCTTCAGTCCGTGGGTTATTGACTCACCTTACGCACTCTTACCGCTGAGTGCGCAGAGACCGCGGAGAGTCTCGGCAAAATAAACTCTGCGATCTCAGCGTGCTCTGCGGTAAATGTGTTGCTGTGCGTACAGCGAGTTATTGAATGATTCGCGAGTTTAGTCTCTGCCGCGACTACGATGCCGTTTTTGCGCTGTGGAAATCCATCGGGCCGGGCGTCAACATTAGCCCATCGGATACCCGCGAGGAAATTGCAAAAAAACTACAACGCGACCCCGATCTGTTTTTGGTGGCCGAAGAAAACGGGAAGATTATTGGCGCGGTGCTGGGCGGCTTCGACGGACGGCGCGGCCTGGTGTATCACTTGGCCGTCGCTGAATCTTACCGAGGGAATGGGCTCGGCACGGCATTGATGAACGAATTAGAATCTCGCCTCAAAGCCAAAGGATGTTACAAATATTATTTGCTCGTCACGCCTGACAATTTAGGCGTGATGGATTTCTACCGGCGCATGGGGTGGGAGGAGATGCCAGTGAAGATGATGGGGAAGGTGATTGGATAAAATCCCAAATCCCAAGACCCAAATCCCAAACCGCAACATTGGGATTTGGAGGTTGGGATTTGGGATTTTGTATTTCATGGCACAGGGTTTTCGAGTCGGCATCCTCACTATCTCTGATCGTTCCTCGCGCGGCGAGCGCGCCGATGAAGGCGGCCCGCTCATCGCGCATATGATTGCCGATCAGTTCGGTTGGGATTGTTCGCTCACCGCCATTGTCCCCGACGAGTTTGAACGAATTCGCAATACGTTGATGGAATGGGCGGATTCGGGTCGCGCCGATTTGATCCTCACAACCGGCGGCACAGGCTTCGCCCCGCGCGACGTGACTCCCGAAGCCACCCGCGCCGCCATCGAGCGCGAAGCGCCCGGCATCCCCGAAGCCTTGCGCGCCGCCAGCCTCGCTATCACCAAACACGCCATGCTCTCCCGCGCCGTCGCCGGAATCCGCAAGCGGGCGTTGATTATCAATTTGCCCGGCAACCCCAAAGCCGTGCGAGAGAATCTTGAAGTGTTGATTCCGATTCTGCCGCATGCGGTTGAATTGGTGAGGGGTGATGCAGGGGCAGAGAAGAGGCACAGAACGGCATGAAAAACAATATTCTGTGGTGAATAAAAGGAGCAAGATATGAGACTCTCCTACTCTCAAAAACTCCTCTACGCCGCCGGTTCGCTCGGGGTCGCCCTGTCGTATCAAGCCTTCGGTACGTACATTCAATTCCTCTACATTGACATCCTCGGCCTCAAAGCCTCGCTGGTCGGCATTGGCTGGAGTCTGTACGGTATCTGGAACGCGGTCAACGATCCGCTGGCCGGATACTGGTCGGACAACACCCGCACTCGCTGGGGCCGGCGCATTCCGTGGATCGTCGGCACGTTCATCCCCGTCGGCTTGTTCTTTTACTTGCTCTGGGTTCCGCCCTCGCCGCTCATCAAAGGCGGGCAGACGCCGCTGTTCATCTACTTCATGGCCGTCATCCTGATCTTCGATTTGCTGTGGACGATCATCGTGATGAACTGGACGGCGCTCTTCCCCGAAATGATTACCGATGAAAAGGAACGCGCCACCGTCTCCGGGTGGCGGCAGTTCTTTTCGCTCATCGGCCTCCTGCTCGGCGTGGCCCTGCCGCCCATCCTGGTCGGCGCGGATTGGAGCGGGCGCGGCGGTATGGCGCTGACGTTTGCCGCGATCACCTCAATCACATTTGGCATTTCTCTATTGGGCAGTAAAGAGAACCTTGCTATTCAACACGAAAAACAGCCGCCGTTCATTCCGGCGATCAAGGCGTCATTTCAAAGCATTGCCTTCCGCTGGTTCCTGGTCGCCAACCTGCACAAAGAATTCATTTACAGCATCATGACGGCTTCGATTCCATTTTGGGCGAAATACGTGTTGAAGATTCAAGCGCCGGTCCAATTGTTCGGCGCAAACCTGGACGCCGGATTGCAAAACTCGCTTCTGCTCGGCCTGGCCTTCATCATGGCCCTGCCTGGCCTGCCGATCTGGACGGCGGTTGCCAAACGAGTCGGCGGGCGGCGCGGCTGGCAAATTTCGCAAGCCACGTTTGCGCTTTCGATGATTTTCGTTTTCCTCGCCAATGATTTCTTTCAGGGTATCGCCGCCACCTCCCTCCTCGGCCTCAGCCTGGCCGGTCTTCTCGTCTTCCCCGATCTATTGATCTCCGACGTGATCGACGAAGACGAAACGGTGACCGGCGCGCGGCGCGAAGGCATGTATTTTGGCATGAACGGATTCATCATCCGTTTCGCCTTTTCGATGCAAGGCATCACCACCGGCGCGATCCTCTACCTAAGCGGCTACGTCCACTCCACCGCCGAAGAGCTGTATCCGGTTCAACCGCCGCTAGCCGTGCTCGGCATTCGCGCCATGACTGCCTTTGTGCCTATCCTTGCTTCCGCCGTCGTCATTTTTGCCCTCAGCCGCTACCCACTGCACGGCGAGCGATTGGCATCCATGCGGCAGGCGATCAAGGGACACAGATAAACACTGATCGCCGCCGATGAACACAGATAGAAAAATCTGTGTTTATCAGTTTTATTTGTGTTCATCTGTGTCCTTCTTCCGGCCATGCGCCTCGAAGCCCGCGAAGGCTCCTCCCAAGTCACCACCCGATCCGTCGCCGCCGCACTGCGCGGTCGGCACCTCGACGTGTACGAACTTCCCGCGTGGCAAAAGGTCGGGCTGACTCTGCTCAATAATTTTCCTTCGGCCATGCTTCGCGTCGTCGAGATGAATTACGCCGTCTCCGGCACGGATCATTCCATCGCCCGCGCCCTCCGCACCGCCGACCTCATCCGCGAATCGTTGGCGCACTACGACGGCCTCGACGGGCCGTTTGATGCCGTCGTGATCGGCGCGGCCGGGCAGGGCGCGGCGCATCTCGCCGTGGCGATGGGCGCGCCGTTTCTGCCCCAGCCCTTCGTCATCGGTTTTCGCGGCGGCGGTTCCAAGGCCGACGATGCCCGCGCCTGCCAGCGCAGTGGTCAAGCCCTCTCCGAACCGATCCTCGCCAACAACCCCGACGTTCACATCGTGAACCATTTTGATCCGATCCACGACGGCTGGTTCACGCCGTACATTACGCACGTCCGGCTCAAGTTGACCCAACTGCACGCCGATTACGCCTCGTTCATTCGCCAACGGCTCAAGCCAGGCGGCGCGATTGTATTCATTGATTGCACCGCGCCCTGGCCGCAGTATCGCGTCGGCGAACGGCTCACGTTCCAAATCGGCGGCTGGGGCGGAATCGATCCTCATGAATACCTCGACGGCAGTGAGCGCATTGATCGCATGAAAGCGGCGCAAGGGTCGCCCCATCGCGGCGGGTGGCGGCTCGACTTCCCGCTCGAAGATCAACCGGAGTCGGAATGGAGCACGGCGCGCGGCTTGCGCGAATCAGTAGAGGCTTTTGCCAACCGTGAAAGCTATCGCTTCGCCCCGATCACCGTGAATGCACCCGAACAACTCGGCGAACTCGCTTTCATTGCCAACGCGCGCCTGTGTGCGAAAGAAGGCCGCGAACCGGCGGGTGCCCTGGTCGAAATGTTCACCCGCACCGATCCCACCGCCGCACGCCTCTCGCGTTTGCTCCCGTGCTGGCTGATCTGGAACACCACCGAATCGCTCGCCTTCCTCAACCGCATGATCCCGCGCTTTCCGCAAAACAAACCCATCCTCTTTACGCCTCTTGCCAACTTCGTCGTCACGCCCGATCTCGTTTCATGGGACGAGTGGGCAAACGCCTTCAAGGGACT
>CAYYCF010000005.1:0-6996 GCA_964470235.1 uncultured Anaerolineales bacterium
CAAATCGAAAAACGGCTCGAACCCGGGCAAGAGGGCGTGCTGGGTTTGCTCGAAGGCCAGGGCATGTTCATCAAGCCCAAGACTTTCGACGCCGTTCACGAACGCGGCGGCGGCACGCACCGCCTCAAGGCCGACGAGAGCAAGTGGAAGCCGCTCGGCATCGGCCAACCACCGGAGTTGATCGAGGGCGAATCGAGTTCGAGCGAAGAGGGAACGATTGCGGTGATCAATGGGGAAGTTCTATAGGAACAAGAGGGAACTATGCCACGCCGTCTTAAAGTCGCATTGTTGGCTAATCTGAAAAAAAACGCTCCCAAGTTCCCCGGCATGAGCGAGGATTATTGGGACGATCTGGATTCGCAAACGACCGTAGACGCAGTTTGCGAAGCCATCCGCGCCGGGGGGCACGAAGCGGTGTTTTACGAGGGCGACCTGTCTCTGGTAGATAAACTGCGCGAAAATCGCCCGGACATTTGCTTCAATTTTTGCGAATCCCATTTCGGAGATTCGCGCGAAGCGCAGGTTCCGTCTCTATTGGAAATGCTGCGCCTGCCGTATACCGGCTCGCGCGTGCTGACGCTCGCGCTCTGCCTCGACAAATCCATGACCAAGCGCCTGCTCATGTGGCACGAATTGCCCACCCCGGCGTTTCAAACTTTCGAGCGCGAAGACGAGCCGCTCGACGATGACATGATTTTTCCCCTCTTCGTCAAACCGTCGCACGAAGGGACGAGCGTCGGGGTCAGCGCCCAGTCCGTCGTCAAAAACGAAAAAGAATTGCGCGAACAGCTGCGCTTTGTCTTTGATACGTACAAACAGACGGCTCTGGTCGAGCGCTACATTGCCGGGCGCGAAGTGACGGTGGGTGTGGTGGGCAATATCTCCGGTTTCGCCGCGCGCCGCTTGCCGTCACGACTGTACGGCACCAGCCGCCGCACGCCCGGCGACCTCGACGACATCCGCGCCGGCGGCTTGCTCTTTCTGCCTCCGATGGAAGTTGATCTCAAGCCGTACAAAGAAACCGACGAAGTCTATAGCAACCGGCTCAAAACCGAATTAGCCGATCAGGTCACGTACATGTGTCCTGCGCCGCTAGAACCGAATCAAGTCGAGGAATTGAACTGGCTCACCGCCGCCGTTTTCCGCGTGTGCGGCTGTTACGACGTCTCACGGGTGGACTTCCGGTTGGACGAAAGCGACAACTACAAACCGCACATCCTGGAAATCAACCCCCTGCCCGGCCTGGCGCCCGTGATCAGCGATCTGGTCATCGAAGCGGAAGCCGTCCACATCCATCACGCCGAGTTGGTGAACCGGATTCTGGACGCGGCCTTGAAACGGCACGGCATACAGTAGACGTTGGAGGTTGGGGATTGGAAGTTGGAAAGCGGCCTCCAACGTCCAACATCTAACTTCTAACCTCTATGCTCCGCATCTACCCCTCCCTCCCTGCCGAACGTGATGACATCGAGCGTGTAACTCGCGCCGCCGGGAACTTTCACGGCGATGAATTGACGACGCCACTCGAACTTTTCGACGGCTACTTGCGCGGTCCCGGATCGTCCGGCTACAATTTTCTTTCGGCAAAACGCGACGGGCAAGTGATCGGCTATGCGTGTTACGGCCCGACGGCCTTGACCGAAGGCGTGTTCGACCTGTATTGGATTGTCGCCGACGCGAATGCGCATGGGCAAGGCGTGGGGCGCGCGTTGTTCGACCGTGTGGTTGAAGAAGCATCCAAACAAAATGGCCGCTTGATTGTGATCTGGACGGAGAGCGCGGCAACATACGACCGCGCGCGCAGCTTTTACGAGCGCATGGGATGCAAACTCGAATCGCGCATCAAAGATTTCTATCGCCCTGGCGATGATCTGTGCATCTATGTGTTTCGGTTACGCGAATAATCATTGATGGCTTGATTTCTTCCCCAACGACGACAGACAGCGGACGATAAACGATCGGATCATCGTCTGTTGTCCTTCGTCGGTCGTCTTTCCCATCTCGGCAATTTTAAGGTTAGGTTATTGACTACTCCTCGAAAAATTGATACTATGTAAAGTAGTTATTGAAAAGTTAATCTCAACATCTGGCAGTTAGAGGAGGCTTAACCCCACTTGTGTGTTGGAATACATGAGTGGTTTGCAACACAATCATGGACAGCAGTGAAGATAGCTCTATAAAGATCGAGCCGCCCCATTTCAAGGCCGTCATCCTGCACAATGTGATGAGCGATTGGAACACGGGGGACACAGAAGTTTCAGATAAGGCGACCAAGCGCATGCGGCGCGCGCTGATCGAGCAGGGCTACGAAGTCGTTGTTGCGCCCGTTCGCGCCGATGTGGCCGAACCCCTCCACGACCTGGACCCCAAAGAATACGTCGTCTTCAATTGGTGCGAGGGAATTGACGGCCAGCCCAATGCCTATGAGGCGGTGCCGCCGGTCTTAGAGTCCATGGGCTTCGCTTACACCGGCGCAGACGCCTGGACTCTGGCGACCACCATTGACAAAGCGATCACCAAAGAGCACTTGCTCAAGAACAACGTTCCCACGCCGATCTCCAAAGTGTTCACCACGGCCGAGCGCGACGGTTGGGATCGCTACCCGGCGCTGGTGAAACCCGCCGCCGAGCATTGCTCGTATGGTATCACGCCCGAAGCTATCGTGGACGATCCCGATCAACTGGAAGCGCGTGTGCAATACGTGCTAGACACTTGGCATCAACCGGCGCTGGTGGAGGACTTTATTGACGGGCCGGAATTCAACGTCTCGCTGTGGGGCAACGGCCGGCTATTTGTTCTGCCGCTGGCCATGATTGATTTCAATGCCTTCAGCGACTATCACGACCGGCTTGTTTCTTACGACGCCAAGTGGGATCCGAACAGCGATGCTTTCCGTTTAAGTCCTGTAACATGCCCGGTGGAGATCGAGCCGGAATTGAGGGCGCGGATCGAGAAGGTGGGGAAGGATGCGTATAAAGCGCTGCGGTTGCGCGATTATGGGCGCATTGACATCCGCGTGCGCGACGGCATTCCGTATGTGCTGGACGTGAACTCCAACCCCGACATCACTCTCGAAGGCGGCTTTGCCCGCTCGGCCCGCACTGCCGGATTCGATTATTCGCAGACCGTCGCTCGCATTCTCTACTTCGCCTCAAAACGAATGCCGGTGTCGTAGAGACGCCCCGGCGGGGCGTCTCTACCGCGTGGTCACCGCAAACTCACACTGAAATCGGCCTAGAAAAACGGCGGCACAATGGCTCCGGTCGCCAACAGCAAGAAGCACCCCAGCACGGCCACGTTTAAAAACAACATCACGGCCAGCACAAATCGTTGACCCGCCGTCAGGCCAAGAATGGGAACTTCGGTTGACCCGTGCCTCTTTTTCTTTGAAGCGCTGGCCGTCACCGGCCTGGAGACCACCGTCTTCGCCGCAGATTCATCTTCCTCATGGGCGTCTTCGTCGAATGGGGAAACGCTCTTAGCGCGCAGTTCGTCAAACATATCCTGTCCTCCGTCCGTTGCTCATAGTTTACTGTGACGGGGCAAACGGCGCAAGTGGAGATGATCCGTCCTTCGACTGCGCTCAGGAGGTCGTCTCTACAAAACTCTCAAATGCACGTCGCCCGCCAGAATGGTTTTGCTCTCGCCACCGTCTAACCGCACCACGATGGCCCCTTCATCCGTGACACGTTCGAGTATCCCGGTGCATGTTTCGTTCCAGCCCGTCACGCGGATCATTTTTCCGCGCATCGCCAAACGCGCCGTCAAAGCCGCCGCGAGCGCCGGCGTCCCGATTTGCGGATAGAGATCGTCCACAGCAGAAAGAACGACCTCGGCTATCCGCTCGCGATCAACCGTCCGCCCCAACTCCGCCGCCAGGCAAGTGGCGGGATAGTCCAGCGGCAGATCGGGCGGCGGCCCGGCGTTGACGTTCACGCCGATCCCCAACACCACTGAATCCAAACGGTCTCCGTTAAACGTCGCCTCGGCCAACACCCCCGCCGTTTTCTTGTCGGCGATCAACACGTCATTCGGCCATTTGATCTGCGCGCGCAAACCGCAGACCTGTTCAATCGCTTCCGCGACGGCCAACCCGCCGAGCAGGGCGACGCCAGGAATGTGATGGACGCTGATGTCCGGCCGCAAGATCAGAGTCATGGCGACGGCCGAACGCGGCGGCGTGATCCACGCCCGGCCGGCGCGGCCTCGGCCGGCCGTTTGTTCGTCGGCAACCACCACCGTGCCGTGCGGCTCGCCGCGCAGGGCCAAGCGTTTTGCTTCATCATTCGTCGAACCAATAGTGACGTAATGATGGATGCGATGCCTCGTAATCATGACCAGACCTGTCGGGTCTGCAGTATATCAAATCTGGTAAAATGTTTTTAGCGATACAAATGGATCATCTCTGGACACCGTGGCGCATGGCTTACTTGCAGGGCGACCAACCCAAACCGCCAGGCTGTATATTTTGCAACGCCGTCGCGTCGCCCGACGCCGACGAAAGTAAATTGATCCTCCATCGCGGCCAATACTGTTTCATCATCCTCAATCTCTATCCATACAACAACGGGCATCTCATGGTCGTGCCGTTCGCGCACACCGAGAGCATTGAACAACTGCCTCCCGACACGCTGGCCGAAATGATGAACCTCTCTCAGCATTCGCTGGCGGTCTTGAGGCAGGCGTATCAACCGCACGCCTTCAACATTGGAATGAACATCGGCGCGGCGGCGGGAGCCGGTGAACCAGGGCACGTTCACATGCACATTGTTCCGCGCTGGGCCGGGGATACCAACTTCATGTCCATGCTGGCAAACACACGCGTCATCCCCGAAGAAATCGGTCAAACGTACGCACGGTTGAAAAGCCTATGGCATGGGGATTGAAAAAGGAAGGCAACTATGTCAACAAGAAACGGAAACAACAAACATCCCAATGACGCCGTGATCTTGAGCGGAGCGCGCACGCCCATCGGCAAATTTAACGGCGCCCTCACCGCCGTGGACGCGCCCCATCTGGCCGCGGTGGCCATCAAGGCCGCCGTCGAACGCGCGGGCATCAACCCGTCACAGGTTGAAGAAGTGCTGTTGGGGCAAGTCATCGCCGCCGGGTCCGGGCAGGCGCCGGGCCGCCGCGCCGCCGTGTACGCCGGGCTGCCGAACGAAGTCGGCGCGGCGTCGGTGAACAAAGCATGCGGCTCCGGCATGAAAGCGATGATGCTCGCGGCGCAAGCCATTCGCGCCGGCGACTCGCACTTGATGGTCGCCGGAGGCATGGAGAGCATGAGCGGCGCGCCACATCTTCTCCCGATCAGGCAGGGAATCAAATATGGCCACCAGCAAATGCTGGACAGTGTGATTTACGACGGCCTGTGGTGCTCGCTCGAAAACTGGATCATGGGCGATGCCGCCGAGTTCATCGCCGACGAATACGAAGTGACGCGCGAAGCCATGGATCGCCTGGCGCTGGAGAGTCACCAAAAAGCGGTGGCGGCGATGGACGGCGGCAAATTCAAGGCCGAGATCACGCCGGTGACCATCACCGATAGCAAAGGGCGGCAGACGGTGGTGGCGACGGACGAATCGCCGCGACGCGACTCGTCGCTCGACGTTCTTTCCAAGCTCAAACCGGCCTTCAAGCAGAACGGCAAAGTGACGGCGGGCAACGCGCCTGGGCTCAACGACGGCGGCGCGGCGGTGGTGATCGCCAGCCGTGAGTACGCCGAACGCGAGGGCAAAAAGCCCGTGGCCCGCATCGTCGGGTACGCCCAAGCGGCGGTCGCCCCCAAATATCTTTTCATCGCGCCCGCGCATGCCATTCCCAAATTGTTGGACAAAATCGGTTGGACGCTGAAGGATGTTGATCTGATCGAAATCAACGAGGCCTTTGCGGCGCAGGTGCTGGCCGACGGTTACGCCCTGGCCGACAAAGGCTGGGACTGGAGCAAGGTGAACGTGAACGGCGGCGCGATTGCGTTGGGGCATCCGGTGGGCGCAAGCGGCGCGCGCGTTGTGGTCACACTAATCAACGCCCTCAAGGATCGCGGCCTCAAGCGCGGCCTCGCGACGTTGTGTCTGGGTGGCGGTGAAGCAGTGGCGATGGCGGTGGAAATCGAATGATGAATATCAAGAGTATTGCCATAATCGGCGCCGGCACCATGGGCAGCGGCATCGCTCAGGTGTGCGCGTCGTCGGGCTATCAAGTGACGATGATTGATACCTTTCCTGCCGCGCTGGAAAAAGGCCGGGGAACGATTGAAAAGTCGCTCGGCAAGTTAGCGGAGAAGGGCCGGATCACCGCCGAACAGAGAGCGGCGGCGCTGGCCGCGATCACAACGTCCGGCGACGTATCCGCCGCGCGCGAGGCCGATTTGATCGTGGAGGCCGTCACCGAAAACCCCGACGTAAAGCTCGAATTGTTCCGTGATCTCGATGCGCTCGCCCGCCCGGAAGTGATTCTCGCCTCGAACACGTCTTCGATCTCGTTGACCCGAATCGGCGGCGTGACGAAGCGGCCCGATAAAGTAATCGGCATGCACTTTATGAACCCGGCGCCGCTGATGAGTCTGGTGGAAGTGATTCGCGGGTTAGGCACATCGGACGACACGACGGCAACCGTGGTTGACACCTGCAAGAAATTGGGCAAGACTCCAGTGGAGGCCAACGACTCGCCAGGGTTTATTTCCAACCGCATTTTGTGTCCGATGATCAACGAGGCCGTGTACGCGCTGATGGAAGGCGTTGGCACGCGCGAAGCCATAGACACGGTGATGAAGCTGGGGATGAATCACCCGATGGGGCCGCTGACGCTGGCCGATTTGATCGGACTCGATGTGGTGCTGGACGTGATGAAAGTGTTGCATCACGATCTGGGCGACGACAAATATCGCCCGTGCCCATTGCTCACGCGCATGGTGGACGCGGGGTATTTGGGGCGCAAGAGTGGCAGAGGGTTTTACGAATACAACGTGTAGAGGCGGCTCGCGTAGGAGCGGCT